>JAHFBY010000012.1 GCA_023249835.1 Elusimicrobiota bacterium
TTGGATTCGGCAATAGCTCGGAGGTTATCGCCTTGTACAACTTGCAAATAGGACAATCTGACCCATAGCATACCGAATCCGGCGATAAATATGGATAAGAGGGTGCGCAGTCGTCCTTCAAACTGAACCATCGGTATGGATTTCATTGCATATAGCCAGCCAGGCGGATTTTTCCCGGAGTGCGATGGAAAAGCGCGTACCACCAACTCAAAAACAAAAAGAGGATAGGACAAGCTAAGGTGGTGTAAACCGGTTGCAAAAATGTCATTCCAATGTGGAAGCGTTGAGGAATTCCTTCAAATAAATATTCAAAAAAGAGCAATCCCAAAAGATAAAAGACGGACATCAAGAATACTACCACGATTTGTGCCGTCATCATGCGCTCATCAATTTTACCGTGCAAATGGCCGACCATGTAGCCAATGATCGTAAACATAAAACATTGCGATCCAAATAGAGATAAACTCGTGATATCGCAAAATAGGCCCCAAATAAAACCGGTTAATTCTCCAATCACGGGACCGCCGCGTACGGAGAAAAAAATGGTTGCCAAAAGTAATATGTTGGGAAAAACGCCGACGATATCAATGGTTCCAGATAGTGTGATTTGCAACGCAAACCCAATAAATATTGTTATGACCCAAAAAACAATGCTGTTATTCATTTTCTATTTTGGGTTCTATTTCTGAAGATGGTTTTAAAATTAAAACCTCTTTTAAGTTATTTAAGTGCACGTTTAGTTCAAGTGAAGCTCTTTTAAACCCTAGAGGTGAAGTTAAAATTTCTTTTATTTTACCGATAGGCAAACCCGATGGAAAAAGTCCGCCCAGCCCGCTAGTGAGGACCTCGTCATTAATTGCGATATCAGCCGATGGGTCCATATATTCCAGCGTAACTAAAAATCCGCCTTGTCCCTGAACTAATCCTTGCTCTCCGGTTCTAGGCAGGCAAACCGCGATGGATGATAAGGGGTCTGCGATCAATAAAACTTTGCTGCTAGAACTTCCGATTTTAAGCACGCGTCCGATAACTCCCCCGATTACTTTCCCCGCCAAATTTTCATCATGAGCCACAGAAAGCACAGGGCAGTCTAAATCAATGCCGTCATTCATGCCCCGGTTAATCCAAATTGCTGCGCTCCAGTTATGGGTATCGCGGCCAAAAACTTGAGCCGGCGTGGTATCAAAGTTTAAGGAAGATTTAAGTTCGAGGAGCTCTTTCAACCTTTTATTTTCTTGCGCTATCTCTTGATAATTTGCTTGGGATAGCGAAAGGCTCATCACCTCATTTTTCAATTTTTTATTGTCTTGGTGAGCGGATACAAGCTCGGAGAATCTATTGCCGATGCTTTTCGTTTGTTCAATGGCGTCTGAGGTTAATGACGCGGTAGGGGAAATCCAATAGAAAAGCAAAGTTCTGAAACTTTGCACCCGATGAGTAAGACGCAAAGACATCAACATAGATGCAATGCTCAATAAGAGGATGCAAATTGCGCTTGCGCGCGAAATTCTAAAAACTTCCCAATCCATAAACTCTAATCCAATACCTGCCGGTTAGGTTGAGGATTAATAAAACAATCGAACTGCAATGATAGGTCAGGAGTGGTATCGAATTTGATATTTTAAATTATCAATCTCTTCCAAATATTTCCCGGCGCCCAACGCGACGCACGTTAAGGGTTCCGGAGCTAAGTTCACCGGAAGTTCCGTTTCCTGACTTAATAGATCTGGTAATCCTCGTAGGAGCGCGCCGCCGCCGGCTAAAACAATGCCTCTGTCCACCAAATCTGCGGACAGTTCTGCGGGCGTTTCTTCTAAGGTTTCTTTAATCACATCTACTATCAATTTAATGGGTTCGGACAAGGACTGTCTGACCTCTTCCGAAGTAATTACGATTGTTTTTGGAAGACCGGTCACTTGATCTCTTCCTTTAACTTCCAAAGATTGTTCTTCAAATGTGGGGAAAACCGAGCCGATTTTAATTTTAACATCTTCGGCTGTCATTTCACCGATCAGAAGATTATATTTCCTGCGAAAATATTGGACGATGGCCTCATCCATCTCGTCTCCGGCAACGTCTAAAGATTTAGACACTACCAGACCGCCAAGAGATATTACGGCCACTTCCGTAGTTCCGCCGCCAATGTCAACGATCATATTGGCAAAAGGTTCGTTGATGGGCAAATTAGCGCCAATGGCTGCGGCCATGGGTTCTTCAATTAAATAAACTTCTCTGGCGCCGGCTTGGTCGGCTGATTCGCGAACGGCTCTTCGTTCGACCTCAGTTATACCGGAAGGAATGCCGATCACTACGCGCGGGTGAAGCAAGCTGCGGCGGTTGTGCACTTTTTTAATAAAGTAGCGAATCATTTGTTCAGTTACGGCAAAGTCGGCAATAACGCCGTTACGCAAGGGGCGAACTGCAATAATATTAGCCGGTGTTTTTCCTAACATCCTTTTGGCGTCCGCGCCAATAGAAAGAACCTGCCGAGTGTCACGGTCAATTGCGACTACGGAGGGTTCCCTTAAGATAATGCCTTGTCCTTTGACATACACGAGCGTGTTTGCTGTGCCCAAGTCAATGCCCATGTCATTGGAAAATAATGCAAATAAAGAATTAAACATTTTTCACCCACCAATAAAAAAGATACAAGATTTTTTGGCTATTGCGATAAAATATCGCTTCTTGTATCCCTTGTTAAAAAAGCTCATTTTTTAGATGGTCCTGATTCATCTATTCTAATATATTTTATCTCCTCAATAATAGTGCCTAAGCTTCTAAAGTTTAGGGGATAAGGCGAACTACCGCCATTGGCGCCGCGTCTCCTGCGCGTTGGCCAGTGCGAATAATTTGCGTGTATCCTCCGCTTCGCGAAATATATCGAGGGACAAGAACCTGAAATAATTTCTTTTTAATTTCACGGTTTAAGGAAAGCGCCGCAACTGTTTTGTGAGCGTTGAGGTTTTCTTTCTTTGCCACGGTGATAACCTTCTCAGCAAACCGAACTAGTTCTTTGGCTTTAGGCACGGTGGTTTGGATCCGTTCATACTGTAAGAGGCTAGTAGTCATATTGCGTAGCAAGGCTAAACGATGACTTGAGGTTCGACTAAGTTTTCTTCCCGCAAAAGTTTTCATCTTATGGTTCCTTTTATTATATTTGCATGCCTAGATTTAAACTCATCTCTTTTAATTTGGAGACGATTTCATCCAAAGATTTTTTCCCAAAATTTTTGCAGGCAAGCAGTTCTTCTTCTGTTTTTTGAACTAGTTCGCCAAGCGTTGAAATCTTTGCATTTTTTAAACAATTCATAGCGCGTACGGAAAGGTCTATTTCCGTAATGGCTTTATTTAGGAGTTCATTGGAAACTTCTTTCTCCTGGGTTGAAGTGGGCAGGGATAAAGGCGGGGGGGTATTTTCTTCGTTCACTGGAATGAACACGGTTACGCTATCGCGCAATACTTTAGCGGAATAGGCCATAGCGTCCATAGGCGCAATGGAACCGTCCGTCCATATCTCTAAAATCAATCGGTCGTAGTCCGTAATTTGGCCGACCCGCGCGTTTTCCACTTCATAATAAACTTTGGTAACCGGCGAGAAAAGTGAGTCCGTGGCAATAAAATCCACCGGCCTGTTGGCTCGTCCATTTCTTTCCGAGGGGATATATCCTCTCCCGCGATTGACCTCAATTTCCATAGTTAAGTGTCCGCCCGGATCTAAATGCGCGATCAGCAAGTCTTTATTGATGATCTCAACGTTTGGATTGGTTTCAAAGTCGGAGGCAAGCGCCTCGCCTTTTTTAGAAACGTCTAAGCGTAAAATTTCCGCATTTTGCGAATACATTTTAAAACGCAAAAGCTTTAAATTCAAAATTATCTGCATAACGTCTTCTTTTACTCCGCGCAAAGAAGAGTATTCGTGAGGCGCGCCAGGTATCCGAATGGCGCAAACCGCGGCTCCTTCCAGCGAAGACAATAAAATTCTCCGGATAGAATTTCCAATCGTGTGGCCATAACCTCTTTCAAATGGTTCGGCTATAAACTTCCCGTAATTATCAGTAATATTTTCTTTATCTAATGTGATCTGCTTTGGTAGAATAAACTCCTGCAATTCCATTTTCATACTCCTTTATTTAAGATCGGGTCTATTTTGAGTACAATTCTACGATCAACTGTTCATTGACCGGAAAAGACATTTCTGCGCGTGACGGTAGATTCTTTATTTTTCCTGAGTAATCGGCGGTATTGGACTCGAGCCATGACGGCAATGTTAGATTCTGATGGGTCTGTTCCCACCAACGCTTAAATACAGGATTATTTCGCGAGGATTCTTTCAAAACGACTTGATCTCCTGGTTTTACGCGGAAAGAGGGAATATTTACTGATTTACCGTTCACCAGAATGTGCCCATGCAACACCATTTGTCGGGCGGCAACTTTAGAAATTGTAAACCCAAGCCGTTGCGTGACGTTATCCAATCGAGTTTCTAAAAGGAGCAGTAGGTTTTCACCGGTCAATCCCTTTTGTCGGGCAGCTAATTCAAAGTTATGCCGGAACGGCTTTTCGCTTATTCCGATCATTCTTCTTAATTTTTGTTTTTCCCTAAGCCTCTTTGCATATTCGGATTGCTTGCGGTTGAACCGGCCTTTGCCATGCTGACCGGGAATTTCTTTTCTTTTATCCAAAATACATTTGGAAAAACATTTCTCACCTTTTAGGAACAACTTGGTTCCTTCCCTGCGGCATAATTTACATACGGCTCCGGTATATCGAGACACACATCCTCCTATTAATTCACTATAGATATTAAATAATTTTTTCTCTAGTTGAGTTTTAAACTCTGCGTGGTTTTCTGGGACGGCAACCATTATGGGGAAGCGGGGTAACATCCCGAATCATATTTACAACTAACCCAGCCGATTGAATTGCGCGAATAGCTGTTTCTCTTCCTGAACCGGGTCCGCGCACAAATACCGCAACTTGAGTTACGCCTGCTTCCAGCGCTTTGCGCGCAGCATTGTCTGCAGCTACCGAAGCTGCAAAAGGAGTTCCCTTTTTGGTTCCTTTAAACCCCGCTGAACCAGCAGAAGCCCAAACAATAGAGTTGCCCTTTTCATCGGTAATATTGATAATAGTGTTATTAAAAGAAGAATATATGTGCACTTTGGCAATGCCAATATTTCGCCAAATCTTTTTTTTACGAGTTTGCGCGCGAGCTATGTTTGAGGTTGTAGGTACGGGTTTTTTCATTTCAGCCATGGTCGTTATATTTTAATACAGAAGTGTTACAGTTTGTTTTATTTTTCTTAGTTGTCAGCCTGTAATCCTTCCGAATTTTCCTCCCAATATTTTTAAATTATTTGCCTATTTTAAGTAGTCTGAGCGGGCAAACTTTAGTTTTTATGCTGCCGCTGCTGCTGTCTTAGTTTCAGTACGGGCTGAACCCACTGTTTTCCTTTTGCCTCTGCGGGTACGGGCGTTGGTCCGAGTTCTTTGACCGCGGATAGGCAAATTGCGACGGTGTCTTAGGCCTCGGTAGGAGCCGATTTCCATGTAGCGGCGGATATGTTGCTGAATATCTCGGCGCAAGTCCCCTTCCACTTTAATATTTTGTGAAATATATGCGTTTAATTTATTAATGTCAGATTCTGTTAGATCGCGTACGCGAATGCCTTCCTGTACGCCGGAATCCTCTAAAATTTTATAGGCCATAGGTCTGCCGACACCATAAATATAAGCTAACCCAATTTCTATTTTTTTATTTTTTGGTAATTCAATACCTGCAATTCGCGCCATGTCGTTTTCTTAAAATACTACGGAGTACGGATGTTAACTAAAATAAGATCTTCGTCATCCGAAATTAGTATTCTCCTCCTTTTTGATTATTGCAAAATAATTTTTGCAATTCAGGGTGTAATAAAATTTATCCCTGCCGCTGCTTATGTCGCGGGTCTTTACAAATGACGCGAACAACGCGTCCTCTGCGAATAACGCGGCATTTAATGCAAATCGGTTTTACGGATGCTCTTACTTTCATAGATTCTCGATATTTTTAGTTTTATTTCGCCGTCTGCGCTTCTTTTTTAGGTTCTCCACGATAAATGATGCGCCCGCGCGTTAAATCGTATGGCGAAAGCTCGACCCGAACCGTGTCTCCTGTTAGTATGCGAATATAGTTCATTCTCATCTTTCCAGAAATATGCGCTAAAATTTGATGCCCGCCTTCAATTTCCACTCTAAACATGGCATTGGGAAGAGCTTCCAAAACTTTTCCGCTAACTTCTATCTTATCTTCTTTTGGCATAAATTTTTAATAAAAAACAATAAATCTTAAATTATAGTTAACACTTCAGTGCCAGTGGAACGAATTGCAACCATATGTTCAAAATGAGCGGAAAGCGACCCATCTGCAGTTAAAACAGTCCACCCATCTGGTTTATGACTGACTTCTCGGCAACCAACATTTACCATCACCTCTAAAGCTAAAACTAACCCGGAATTTAAACGCATTCCGGTTCCAGCCCGTCCTAAACAAGGTACATGAGGATCTTCATGCATAGCCCGTCCAATGCCGTGGCCGCCATAATTTTCTACTACATGGTAGCCATTTTCTTCGGCAACGCGCTGCATGGCATTGGAAACATCACCTAAGCGGTTATTAACGATTGCCTTTTCAATAGATTTATTCAAAGAACTTTCTGATGCTCTTAGCAACTTCTCCGCTGTTTGCGAAATCTTGCCAATGGAAATTGTTCGTGCTGTGTCACCACACCAGCCATTATAAAACAAACCAACATCTATCCCAACAATGTCCCCGACTTTTAATTTTCTGGGGCTGGGAATCCCATGCACAACTTCCTCATTAATTGATACGCAAATGTGCGCCGGATACCCTTTATAATTTAAAAAAGCAGGCCTCGCATCGTGCTCTTTAATCCACTGAGCCGCGACGATGTCCAGTTCTTTTGTTGTAATGCCGGCTTCTGCTTTGGCGCATACGGCATTGAGCAACTCTGCAGCTAAACGACCGGAAATGCGTAAAGACTCTATTTCTTTGTCGCTCTTTAGTTCCACTTAAATTGTCAAAGTCCTTACTTCCCAGTTTGGAAATAACATTATAGCATATTTTCCAGCGATTTAAAAACAATTTCTGGATTTTTTGATCCATCCACCCAAAATAGTCGGTGGCTAGATTTATAATATTCCACTAGCGGCGCGCTCTCTTGACGATAAACTTTTAATCTATGGGCAACAGTTTTGGATTTATCATCGTCCCGCACGCGTAAAGGACTTTGGCATTGATCGCAAATGTTTTCTTGCTTGGGCGGTTGAGTCATAGCATTATAAATTGCTCCGCATTGGGAACAGCTGCTGCGGTTACACAACCTTTCAATACAGATTTCGTCCGTTGCGTCAATCCAGAGCACTTTGTTTATTGAACGGTTTTGTTTTTTTAGGAATTGATCTAATTGTTCAGCTTGAGGTATGGTGCGGGGAAATCCGTCCAGCAAGAAACCTTGGCTTGAATCTAACTGCAGGAGCCGTTCTTCCACCATGGGTATAATAACATCATCTGGAACCAGCTTTCCGGCGTTCATGTATTCCTTGGCTTTTAATCCCAGTGGAGTTTTATTTTGCACAGCTTGACGAAATAAATCGCCGGTAGATAGATGTTCCAATTGCAAGGATTGCGCCAATCGCGTCGCTTGAGTTCCTTTTCCTGAACCTGGAGGTCCAAATAATACAAAATTTCCTATCATTGTAGTTTGTTCTATCATCCTAACACCTCGGCATATGCTTAATTAACGGACGTTGAACCAACGGCCCTTGATGCGGCTTTTTTTCATAAACCCGTCATAATTGCGCATGATCAAGTGAGATTCTATCTGTCCAATAGTGTCCAAGGCTACTCCTACTGCAATCAAAAGGGATGTTCCACCGAAGAAGAAAGGAGCGTTCAATTGTTTGCGTAATATATCGGGTAAAATTGCGATAATAACGATAAACAGCGCGCCCCATAGCGTAATGCGCTCAAGAATTTTTTGAATATATTGCGCTGTTGGTTCTCCGGGTCGAATGCCGGGAACAAAGCCACCCCATTTTTTCATATTTTCCGCTAAATCTTTGGGGTTAAACTGGATGGAATTATAAAAATAGCAGAAGAATACAATGAGTCCGGCATAAATAATTTCGTAGATCCAACCGCCTCGATTCCATACCCCCATAAACTTAGCGGCAAAAGTGGATTCAGGAAAAAATTGGGCCAAGGTAATAGGCACTGAAAGGATTGAAACTGCAAAAATTACCGCAATTACTCCGGATGTGTCCACTTTAATTGGAAGATAGGTGCTGGTTCCTCCCATCACTTTTCTGCCAACGACTCGTTTTGCATATTGCACAGTAATCTTCCTTTGTCCGGTTTCAACAAATACGGCAAATGCAGTAAACGCGAGGACCACAAATATAAGGAAAAGCGCCTCGATGATCATAATTTCTTCAATCGATAGCAATCGAATTAAATCTTGAATTCCGTGCGGGAGTCCAATAATAATTCCCGTAAAAATAATCAGAGAAATACCGTTCCCAATGCCGTTTTCAGTTATTTGCTCGCCCAGCCACATAACTAAGACCGTTCCGGTCACAAGGGTCAATACGCTGATAACATAGAAACTAACGCTTAAATCATTAACTATTGGCACCCCGCCTGGAGTGGGTAGGCGCGAAAGGCTATAAACTAAACCAAAAGATTGGATGATCCCGAGGGTTAAGGTAAAGTATCGGGTGATTTGATTCATTTTTTTTCTGCCCAGTTCTCCTTCTTTTTGTAAACGGTCTAAATAAGGAAATACGTGAGCACCCTGCAATAAGCTCATAATAATGGATGAGTTAATGTAAGGCATAATCCCCATAGAAAAAATTGAAAACCGGCCTAAAGCGCCCCCAGAAAATATGTCCAAAAACCCTAAAAGGGTATTTCGCTGCGATTCAAACAGTACGCGCATAGCGTCCGTGTTGATCCCTGGCAGGGGAATAACCGCGCCTAATCGATAAGCGGCAAGTATTCCCATGGTAAAAAGCACTTTACGCTTTAGTTCCGGGACTTGAAAAATATCTGCGAAGGATTTAATCATGTTGGCAATAACCTCATTTTTTTAATAAATAAAAACTATTCTTTTTTCTTGAGCCACGGCATCATGGACCGCAATTGAGCGCCCACTTTTTCAATTGGATGTTCAGCCAGTTTTTTGCGGTATGAGTTAAACATTGGGCGTCCCATCCGGTTTTCAATCAAATACTCTTTGGCGAACTCGCCGGACTGAATTTCGGCTAAATCCTGTTTCATGGCAAGCTTGGTTTGCTGAGTCACAATCCGGGGGCCGCGGGAGTATTCGCCGTACTCGGCAGTGTCGGAGATAGAATAGTTCATCCAGGAGATGCCTCCTTCATGAATCAAGTCCGTGATCAGCTTTAATTCGTGCAAACATTCAAAATAGGCAATTTCCGGCTGATAGCCGGCCTCGATTAAAGTTTCAAAACCCGCTTTAATTAAGTCCACCACGCCGCCGCAGAGAACGGTTTGTTCTCCGAATAGGTCAGTTTCAGTTTCTTCCGAAAAGGTAGTTTGGATCACGCCGGCGCGGGAGGCGCCGATGCCCATACAAAAAGCCAAGGCCAATTTTAAAGCGTTTTTTGAATAGTCTTGTTCCACGGCCACGAGCGCGGGAGTACCTTTACCTTCCTCATAGGTGCGGCGGACTAAGTGCCCTGGTCCTTTGGGCGCAATGAGCACCACATCGTACTCTTTGGGTGGGGCGATCTGGCTAAAGCGAATATTAAATCCATGGGAAAAACTGATCACAGAGCCTTTTTTAAGGTTGGGCGCGATTTCTTTTTCCCAGACTTCTTTTTGTGTTTCATCCGGCAGAAGGAAATGCACCCAATCGGCCGCTTGCGCCGCCTTGACGTTGTCCGTCACTAAATTTTTTCCTTCCACCCAGCCATGTTTTTGCGCCAAGAGATAGCCGCGCCCGCCTTTGCGCACGGAAACGAGGATGTCCAAACCACTATCGCGCAAATTAAGAGCCTGGGCATGACCTTGGGATCCATATCCTAAGATCACAATTTTCTTGCCCTTCAATAAATCTAAATTCGAATCTTTTTCGTAATAGGTTGTTGCCATGATGTCTCCTTATTTTTTGCCGGGTGTTGAGGACTTATATGCGGCTTCTGATAACGTCAACGCTTTTCCGCCTCGAGCTACGGCGACGATGCCGGTGCGGCACATTTCACGAATGCCAAAAGGTTCCAGCATTTGAAGGAAGGCGGTAATTTTTTCCTCGTCTCCGGTCATCTCTACGATGAGGGAGTCGGATGCAACGTCCACAATTTTGGCGCGGAAAATGTCCGCGATCTGCAATAGTTCCGAGCGGTTGTTGCGTTCGGCCCTAACCTTAATCAGCGCTAATCCGCGCTCAATCTTAGGCGTTTCCATATAGTCAAAAACTTTGATGACGTCAATGAGTTTTTTGAGTTGTTTTTCCACCTGCTCTAAAACTTTTTCATCGCCTTTAACCACAATGGTCATGCGCGAAACCGTGGGATTTTCCGTTTCGCCCACGGATAAAGAATCGATGTTGTATCCGCGCGCGGAAAACAGCCCGGCAATCCTCGCGAGAACTCCAGCTTTATTTTCCACCAGCACCGATAGAGTATGTTTAGGTTCGCTTGTATTCACTTTGGCTCCAATGACAGGCCCTTAGGCCATATCCACAATAATGTCGTCTAGGCCCGCGCCCGCCGGGACCATGGGAAAAACTTTTTCTTCCGGATGGATCAAACAGTCGATCACGACCGGCACGTCAGATTTTAGCGCCCGCTCAAGAGTCTCCGCAACTTCTTCATTTTTAGTGATGCGCAGCCCCATTGCGCCATAAGCTTCGGCCAACTTTACAAAATTTGGGATGTATTCCAACGATTGAGTGTTAGGCTCGTTGTCTTTGTTGCGCATGCCGCTTTCTACGTTTAAGCAGGAGGCGGAGAAACGTTCTTTGTAAAATAGTTCCTGCCATTGGCGAACCATTCCCAAATAGTAGTTGTTGACAATGAGGACGATGACTTTAACCTTTTCATGCATGGCCGTTGCCAATTCGTTCAACGTCATTTGAAACGAGCCGTCCCCGTCAATGCAAACTACCACTTTATTAGGGAAGGCGAGTTTTGCGCCCAGAGAAGCGGGGAATCCATAGCCCATGGTTCCTAGTCCGCCTGAAGTTAAGAAATGCCTAGGATATTTGGCGGCGTACCACTGCATGGCCCACATTTGGTGCTGGCCTACGCCCGTGGAAATAATAGCTTTGCCCTTGGTGAGGCGGTGTAGTTCTGAAATGAGGTATTGAGGCTTTAAATAGCCTGACATTGGACCATCTTTTTTACCAAAAGTAATGGGATGGGCGTTGTTCCATTCTTCAATTTGATTAATCCAATCTTTATGTTTGGCCTTGTCCACGAGAACGTTTAAATCCGTCAACACGGATGTTAAATCGCCGACCACAGGGGCGTCCACTTTAACGGCTTTGTCAATGTTGGCGGGATCAATGTCAATATGAATTTTTTTAGAGTAGGGAGAGAATGTTGATAACTTTCCTGTGACGCGGTCATCAAAACGGGCGCCGCAAGAAATCATTAAATCGCATTTTTGCATGGCCATGTTGGTGGAATAACGTCCGTGCATGCCCAAGGGTCCCATGTACAGGGGATGATCGTAGGGTAAGGTGCCGTTAGCCATGAGCGTGGAGGCGACCGGGATGTTTGTTTTTTCCGCTAGTTGACGCAAGATATTGTGCGCGTTGGACAACACCACTCCTCCCCCCACATAAAGTAAAGGCTTTTTTGCGGCATTGATCAGTTCAGCAGCTTTTTTGATTTGTGCTGGGTCGGCTTTTGAGATCGGAGCATAGGAGCGCAGAGAAAGCTTTGCAGGGTAAATAAACGCAGTCTTGGCTTTTTGCACGTCTACGGGCACGTCCACATGCACTGGACCTGGCCGCCCCGAAGAAGCGATATGAAACGCTTCGCGCATGACCATAGCTAAATCGCGCACGTCTTT
>JAHFBY010000289.1 GCA_023249835.1 Elusimicrobiota bacterium
ACCTCGGGCGGCAAGTTTCCATAAATAGCCGAAACCGGCCACCCGCGCCGCTCAAAATAAGTTTTTAAGTTTAAAACTCCGGCCCGACTAAAAACCACGAAAATTGTGTGTTCCGCGGGCTCCTCAATGCGCCAGGGTTTGCTGGCCACGGTTAAGGGCGAAAGTCGAACGTGCCTTTTTACTGTAAAAGGTTGGCCTAACTTGCGTAAAATTTTAGAGATTAGGAGTTCTGCGTCCGGCGAAGCAATAATTTCCAAATGCTTAACTTCGGACAAAGCTAAAACTCTCATCCACGCCCAACCCCGCTGCTCGTCCGCCAACATCTGCGCCTCATCTAAAACAATACAGTCCCCTTGAAAGTTGCCATGAAACATTTCAACGGTTGAAGCCGTAAATGGAGCGTTAGGAATAATGACTTTTTCTTCCCCGGTTATCAATGAACAAGGAAAACCTTGCTGATTTAGTTTGTCCGCAACTTCCCATGCCAACAAACGCAAAGGGGCTAAATATAGTCCGGTGGCTGATTTTTTTAAAAGTTCAATAGCGTCATAGGTTTTACCGGAATTTGCCGGTCCCAAATGAATTTGAACAATTTGATTGGAGTTGGTTTTACTGCCCACGGCTCCCGATAATATACCGGTAAAGCTTTGGTTTTCTGCGATCATTTTGTTGGACTTGGTCGCCTCGTCCCGTTGTTTTTGTAAAAGCCGAGCCTGCCTTCGTTCTTCCCGCAATTTCAACTTTCTTTCATTAGCCATGCAAAAGGAGGAGTTATAAATCAGTGTATTTGGTAGATTTGCCCTTTGATTTTTGGATGGGATACTTGCGGGCGTTTATCTTTAATTTTTTGGCAGCGGCTCTAAACAGGTCAATTTTTAAGGTGTTCGCTAAAAGCAGCAGGTTCATAAACACATCAGCGAGCTCTTCTTCCAGAGCTAAACGCTCTTTAAGGATCAAGTTATGATCTAACTTCCATTTGAATATCTCCAAGATTTCAGAGGCTTCAATAGAAAGCGAGGTGGCAAGGTTGCGCGCGGTATGAAACTGTTGCCACTGACGCTTATCGCGAAAAACTAAAACCTTGGCTAAGAGCCGTTCGGTTTTATCCATACTTTTTTCTTAAGTTTGCAACCAACACTTTTTTGCGCAAGCGGATGTTGTCCGGAGTAACTTCCACCAGTTCGTCTGGCCCAATATATTCGATCGCCAGTTCTAAATTCATTTCGCGCGGCGGAGTCAAGATAGCTGCGTCGTCAGAACCGGTGGAGCGCATATTCGAAAGTTTTTTTCCTTTGCAAGGGTTAACATCCAAGTCAGAGTCCCGGGCGCACTCGCCGATAATCATTCCCTGGTAAACGTTGATCCCCGGCCCAATGAACAGCGCGCCGCGCTCTTGGATATTATCCAAAGAATAGGCCGTGGTTGCGCCGTTTTCCATGGAAATGAGGGAACCGTGTGAATCCGGATTAAATTCTTTGGACTCTATCGGTCGATAAGAGTCGAACACGTGATGCAAGACAGCGGTGCCGCGCGTTTGCGTCATGAGCAACCCTTTTAAGCCGATCACCCCGCGGGTGGGGATCAGGTACTCAAAATGCATCTCTGAACCCGGCGTTTGCACCATGTTTTTGAGCGCGCCCTTGCGTTTGCCGATCGCCTCAATAATGGGGCCTTGGTATTGGGTGGGCACATCGATCATGAGAAACTCGAAAGGCTCCTGTTCCACACCGTCTTTGACATGAAATATGACCTCAGGCTTTGAAACTTGCATTTCATAACCTTCGCGGCGCATGGTTTCAATCAAAACAGCCAAATGCAGTTCGCCCCGGCCCGCCACTAAAAATGTGTCTGCGCTTTCCGTATCGTTCACGCGCAAAGAAACGTTGGTTTCAAGTTCCCGATAAAGCCGTTCGCGAATCACGCGCGAGGTGACGTGTTTGCCTTCCTTGCCCGCAAAGGGGCTGGTGTTAACGCCAAAGGTCATTTGCACCGTAGGCTCATCAATTACCGGGGGAGCCAAGGGGTTGGGGTTAACCGGGTCGGTCACTGTATCGCCGATGCCGATGTTATCCAATCCGGCAATGGCCACGATGTCTCCGCAATAAGCCTCGTTTTCTTCAATGCGTTCTAAACCCTTATAGGTTAGCAAGCTGGTTACTTTAAAAGGAATCATGGTTTTATTCTTTTTATAAGCGGCCACGTTGTCACTTTTTTTAATCTTGCCGGCCGTGATTTTGCCAATGCCCATATTGCCTTTATAGTTATCCGCAAACAGGGCCAAGATCAGCACCTGTAAAGGGTCGCCTGAGTTCACTTTAGGTTCCGGAATTTTTTTGACGATGGTGTCTAAGAGCGGGGTAATATCGGCGGACTCCACTTTTAAGTCGTTGGTCGCCACGCCCTTGATCGCCGAGGCATAAACCACGGGAAAATCGAGCTGCGCTTCCGAGGCGTTCAAATCGCAAAAAAGATCAAATGTTTTATTGACCACTTCTTCGGGTTGGGCTTCGGCGCGGTCAATTTTATTGATCACCACGATTACCCGAAGACCGAGCTCCAGCGCCTTGCGCAACACGAACCGCGTCTGGGGCATGGGCCCTTCTTTCGCGTCCACCAAAAGCAACACGCCGTCCACCATCCGCAGAGTGCGCTCCACTTCTCCGCCGAAATCCGCGTGGCCAGGAGTGTCCACGATATTAATCTTAATTTCTCCATGCATAACGCTGGCGTTTTTCGCTTTTATAGTAATGCCGCGCTCGCGTTCCTGGTCCATGTTGTCCATGATAAGTTCACCCAAATCCCGAACGTTTCGCTGGACTTCGGTCTGGCGCAAAATTGCGTCTACCAAAGTTGTTTTACCATGGTCAACGTGCGCGATGATGGCTATATTCCTGATCTTTTGATTTTCTTGCATAGTTAAACCTTTTTTAAAATTGTTTCAAGCGCAAATATTTTCTTTGCGGATAAACATCGGCTTGCGCAAAAAGCGCTTGATCAATTGATTATTTTATTATTTGTCCCTGGAAGGCTAACCGCTCCCTTAAGAGCGCTTACTAAGGAACTCAATTATAATAAACTTATTATAACAAATCATGACCCCAAATGGAATGGCGCGTTGACAAAGACAGTTCTACCAGTAGCAAAATCATTCCCCCACCGCAAAGCCGCTTAACTAAAGAGATACCCACAATCTATATAGGGATTGTTACAATGCCGTTACATTTTGTTTAAGAATTATTTAACTGATATCGTGTAAATTATTTTGTATATGAAAACCCCCGTTCATATCTATAGACGGTTTGTTGCCTGTTTTATCCTATTTTCCTTCTTATTTTCGACCCTTGTAGCGCCTCCTTTGCAGGCGCTGCGCATGATGCCCGGCACCTATACGCCCGAATGTCGCAAGCATATCCAAGCGCTGCTGGACCGGCGATTGCAGGAATCCGGAGCCGCTGTGGGCGCGCAAAGCAGGATTGGGAGCCGGAAGGATATAGCGGCGCTTTTGGCTCAGCTTTTAAAACAGGCCCTGCAAGGTCCGTTCCTCAACAGCTTAAAGTTGCCACCAAAATATCAAGAACTTTTATCTAAATGGACAATGGCTTTAGATCCGCTCCATCCTGATGTTTATCTATTGGGCA
>JAHFBY010000290.1 GCA_023249835.1 Elusimicrobiota bacterium
TTCGGCGTAGAGCAGGGAGTCTGGCAGGGTTTGGATGGTGAAGTTCTCTTTTTTGCAGAGTTCGAGCATCAAGTCATTTTCTTGCAGCATGGTGGCGTGCAGCCTTTTTACTCCTTCCGCTTGGCCCACCGCGATCAGCTTTTTTAAAAGGCTCGTGCCTACGCCTTTGCCGTGGTAGGGGTCGCTGACTAAAATTGAAAACTCCGCTTCCTTGAGGTCTTTAACTTTGCAAATTCTGCCTACCGCTATGATTTTTTGACCCCCGTTCTCTTTATCTTTAGTCTCTGCCACGAGGACCATTTCACGGTCGTAATCAATGAAACAGATGCGTGCTAAGCGTTCGTGGGCTATTCGTTGGCTGAGCTTGAGCGCGTTGAAATAGCGCAGGTGGATGGTCTGGTCGGATAAGGTTTGGTGAAAGAGCGCCAATATCGGTTCGTCTTCCGGGCGAATCGGCCGTAAAGTATAAGGCGTTTTATCCTTCATTTTTAAATGGGAGCGATATTGTTCGGGATAGGGTCTAATCGCGGGTTTAGGCAATTGGTCGTCTGCTACGCTCTGGGGAAAGATAGCGACTCGGCTGTCCATGGCTAAAATTTCTTTGCTGGATACAAATAGCGGATTGACGTCAAGCTCCGCGATGCGCGGGTTTTCTAATACTAACCTGCTGAATCGTATTAAAATTTCTTCTAGGCGCTTCAGGGGGACGGGGGCGCGTCCGCGCACGCCTTTGAGAGCTTGAAAGATGGCGCATTTTTCCATGAGCCGACGGGCTAGTGTACTATTGAGCGGGGGCAGGGCCACGGCGCGGTCTTTGTAGACTTCCACCAATTGTCCGCCCGTGCCAAACAAGATAACGGGCCCAAACTGTGGGTCCACGGTCATACCAATGATGAGCTCATAACCTTGATCGCGGTCAATCATGGGTTGAACCGTAACTCCGGCAAAAGCGTCGGGACCGGCTTTCTCTTTCGCGTTTTTTTCAATTTCCCGGTAAGCGCGCTCCACTTCTTGGGAATCTTTGAGGTTGAGCATGACGCCGCCAAACTCGGTTTTGTGCGTAACCTTGGGCGACAAGAGTTTTAAAACTACGGGGTAACCTAACTTTTGGGCGTGGCGCATCGCTTCTTTGCGGTTTCCCGCCGGGAGCGTTTCCGTGACAGGGATGCCGTAAGCGCGCAAAAGCTCTTTAGATTCATATTCGGTTAAAATTTTACGGTTCGAGCGCAGCGCGCTTTCAATCCATTTTTGTCCGGATTTTTCTGCGTCCGCATCGGCATTGCGGTCCAAGCGTAGGGTTGGGGTTTCGTAAAGCGCGGCTAGGTTGGCGCTATATTGCCACATGTAAGAAAATACTTTAGCAGCGGTGTCCGGATAGGGAAAAGTCGGGATATTGGCGCGGTTTAAAATTTCTTTGCCTTTTTCTATTTCGCCTTCGCCCATCCAACTGGTGAGGATCGGTTTTTTTAGCGCCGCGCAAAGGGGGACTAACGCTTGGGCAGTAGCCGTGGGATCGGTCATAGCTTGGGGGGTTAAAATGACTAAGAGGCCGTCCACGTTTTGATCCTGATCTAAAATTTGTACGGCTTGGGCATAACGTTCGGGCGTGGCATCGCCTAAAATGTCTACGGGATTGCTATGGCTCCAATGTTTGGGCAGCACCGGGTTTAAGTCTTCCTTAGACTTTGTGGATAAGGGGGCTAATTCACCTTGGTTTTGGATGAGAGCGTCTGTGGCTAAGACGCCCGGCCCGCCTGCGTTGGTTAAAATCAAGAGTTTGGGTCCGTGCGGCCGAGGCTGTTTGCCAAGCACTTCGGCCATGGAAAAAAGTTCATCGATGGTGTTTACGCGCAGTACGCCGCAACGGGCAAAGGCTGCGTCCAAAACGCTGTCGGACCCGGCCAGGGCCCCGGTGTGGGAGACAGCGGCTTGGGCCGCTTGCTCGCTGCGGCCGGCTTTAATAACGATGATTGGTTTTTTATAGGCAACTTCGCGCGCGCTGGAGAGAAAAGAGCGGGCGTCGCCAATCGACTCCATATAGATGACGATGCTTTGGGTGTAGGGGTCATCGCCCAAATAGTCGATGAGGTCGCCCCAGTCTACGTCTAGCATGGAGCCGATGGAAACGAAGGCGCTAAAACCCACGTTAGCGCGCAGGCTCCAGTCCAAAATCGCGGTGCACAGCGCGCCGCTTTGACTAATGAACCCAACGTTACCAGGCTTGGCAATGGTGGAAGCGAAGGTGGCGTTTAAACCCGATTGCGGGCGCATAAGTCCGAGGCAATTGGGTCCAATGATGCGCATGTTTCCTTGGCGCGCATTCAGTAAGATCTCTTTTTCTAAATTTAACCCCGCTGCGCCGGTTTCTTTAAACCCTGCGGAAATGATGATCGCATTTTTAACTTTGGCCGCAATGCACTCGCGCACTATTGTTGGCACGGTTGGCGCCGGCGTAACGATAACCGCCAAATCTACCGCAGCGGGAACTTGACCGATAGAGGGGTAGGCTTTAATGCCCAAGACATTTTCCCGTTTCGGATTGACCGGAAAAATAGTTCCGCCAAAGGGGTGGCTCATCAAGTTCCAAAGGATGGTGCGCCCCACGCTTGCGGGGGTTTCAGTGGCTCCGATAATAGCAACACTTTTCGGGACAAAAAATGAGTCTAGGGGGTGTTTTTCAGATGAATTGGAACGCATATTCTAAATTTTTTTATTGGAACTCAAAGATGTTACCGTCCCGCTCCAGCCAACACTTTTTCTCGTGTCAGCGGCTGTTTATCCATCTGCACTTTTGATTCCAGATGCACCCCAAAGATCGACAGAATCTTTGCAGCACGCTCTATTGAAATGCCATGATATTCATTGCGCTCATCGCGGGAAACTTGAGCTTCGGAAACTTTGAGGCATTCGGCTAGGTCTCTTTGGGAGAGACCGCTTCCGATTCTTAGTGCGATTAGTAAATGTCCAATCTGTGTTAGTTCATGAAGTGGGCCAAATTTTTGCCGTTTAACATTTTCATACCATTCAGCTTCTTCTGCCAACTGTTGATGGAATGAAAGTACGGGCGCCATAGCGCGCTCGATGGCTTGCGCGGACAGTTTTGATTTTTTCAACTCGGTTCTTTGGTGTTGAATCACTTTTTTGTCTTTCTGCATTCTTCGGATTGCTTCTTGATACTCTTTTTCGTTCCTAATCATAGGGAGCCTCCTGCAAATTTATTTTTTTATGAGTTGGATAATTCCTTTAGGTCTATGCTCAACACGCGATTGGCGGAAAGCGGAGGGGAACAATAATTCGTGTCCATACTTATCCGTGATTCCAGATAGCTGCCCGTAATGCGGGTAAAGCTCAACTCGATACCTATGCCACATGGGCAACTGTTTTTTAGGTGAGTTGGGGGCCGGAATCCTGCTGCTTCTATCCCAAGTCCAGATTTTGTAAGGGTCCAAAATTTCAAAATTATCGATAAGCTTTTCCCTCCACTGCACATCCCATGAAGGGGATAAGTCCCGCTTTGCCCCACGAACAAGCAAACACCGCCTCAATTCAGCCAGCGTTAGCTGATAGTCTCCTGCAGATAATAGCCCATTTTCGTTAAAATTAATAATCATATTTGATTAATATAACTTATAT
>JAHFBY010000013.1 GCA_023249835.1 Elusimicrobiota bacterium
AAGTCGGCTCGAGCCTGCAGAGTTGTCAAGTTTTGGCTGATGCGGGCTTTAAGCTTTACCCTCTGGTCTAACGACTCTTCAATTTTTTCTGTCAGTTCCTGAGCGGTAAACCTCTTATCCAGCAAGGCAAAACGATTGCCCGTCACCTCTTGCACGAAACTACTGATTTTGGGGTCTGACCCTATCCCGATAAACGGAACCAAAGATTTAGCCGCAATCACCAAACCATGAAACCGCATGCTCACCACCAAATCAAGCTTCAAAAAAGCTCTGAACAGAACATTCGGATCGCTCCCCGCTTCCAGTTTCACCTCCAAACCCGCCAAGTCCACAAAACTCCTAACCACTGCATTGTCAACCTCCGGCTGGTAGACATAAAGCGCAAAGGAATAACGCCCTTTTTTCAAAAGCGTTTGAACCGCAAGCGCGAGAGGTTCGAATATCTCTTGAGCCCCTGGCGCGGAACGCAAAACAATGCCAATGCGCCAAACGTCTTCCTCATTTTTTTGAACGTTATTTGCGTCTAAAGGCAAACTCAACACCGGATCCCCGCTAAGCGTAACCCTGCCTCTGACTCCGCATTCGCGCAAAAGGTCATGAGAATTTTGATCGCGCACTGAAACCCATTCCGCTTGATTGAGAGTCCAACCCACCAGTTTTCGGTTCAAATACCCCAACAACGGGCCAACCCCCACTGCCAGCACTAAAACTTTCTTGCCCAAGCAAAGGGCTGTCCACAAAATTATTAAATAATACCACAGACCTAAAGTGCTTGTAGAATCCTGCAATAGTCCCCCGCCGCCAAAAACCAGGATATCGGACTGAACAATTCCTAGCAGTCCGCGCCCTAAGGACCACCGCGAAATGGAATCTACCCCGTACCGCGCCTTAGAGTCCGTTGGACAATGAGACAATACGGTTATTTTAATATCGTTCGGGCTTTCTTTTAACTTTTGACAGATGGCGAACAGTATTAATTCGTCGCCAACGTTACCGAACCCATAATAGCCCAAAAGCATTATATTTTTCACTTGCGCTCCCGCAAATTAATGAGATGAGCGAGGGTTATAGATGAGAGGCCCAGGAACGCTCCGATCCACACGCCATGGAACGTGCGCAGGAGCGTAACGGTCAGAGGCGTATGCAGATGAACAAAGCTATTAAGGATAGAAATAAGCCCCACGCCTCCCGCCCATAAACAAAAATCGGCAAGATTTTTGCGGGGAGTTTTACCGGCATGAAGGTACAAACCTAAAATCAGTAAAGGATGTCCAATTAAAAACTCTTTAAAGCGAGGCCGCGCGCCCAAAATATTTTCCATCAAGTTCCGAATTTGAATTTCGCGCTGGAACACCAAGGAAGAATCGTTGCCGCTGCGTTCGAACAATACCATAACCGCTAAACCCAGGGCCGCAACCACCGCTATTTCTTGCCAATACGCGGGCCGTTTAAGGCGTTCTAAAATTTGACCTCTATCCGCAATGAGAAAAGCGCTCGCGCTTAACGCAAAAGTTAATGCCGGCTTAACCCCGCGAAAAACCATTCCGCCATTTTGAAACGCTGCCTCCGGCAAAAGCGCTTGCGCATAAATTCCGGCAATGACGCTGATGGAGGAGCCCCACAAAAAATGGAGGGCCAGCGCCGGGCCGCCTTGAGTTGACCCTAACCAAGATTTGCGCAAGGTCCACAAGGCCCACACGGGAGCAACCGCAACAATGAACCAAGCGATCAATAACCGCAAACTAAGGCCCGGCCATTGCGCTCCGGGGTTAGGCGCTGGCGAGGGTTCCAATGGAGCTAAGATGTATCCTGAACCTTTAAGGCAACGATAGAGCTCAAATCCAAAGGCCAAATTCTGGGGGACGTTCCAATTGAGGTTCCAATGCAAAAACAAAAACCTGCAGGAACGCTCTTTGACCGCGCGCAACCAGCGCGATTTCATTGTTCTCGCGTCCATATCCGCCATTTCTTTCTGGCCCAGATAGTGCGCTCGAACCACGGTACATTTAGTTCCAATCAAAGTTTGAATCATTCTTCCCGAACTTAAAAGTTCCTCTTCAGACACCGCTACAACCAAAGGGCGGCTGCCGAAGTATTGCGCTTGGCTGTTTTCTGATAGGAATGATTTTAACCGGATCGCAGAAATTTTAGGCTCTAAAAATAAGTTTGAGAGCCTTTCTTTGGGAAACGGATTAATCCAATTTTGAACGCCCACGTTCATCAAATTTTCATCCATTCGCAAATACCAGAGCAGCCCCGCTTTTTTTAACCTGTTGATCGGAGTTAAATCTGGTCTATACCCAATCTGCCGGGGCGCGTTTAAACCGCCGGATTTTAAACCGCGGTCCACTGCGTCGTCTTCCAGCACAACGGAACAAATTCCAATTTCTTTTAATTTCAATAATAGGGCGTCGAAAGACGCGTCGAAATCATGACGAGTCCAATCTCCCGGACGTTTTGCCAAAAACTCCGCTGTCTCCTGCCAATCCACAACCATTTCTATTGGGCCATGCGCCTGTCGCGTAATTTTATAACTCGCGACTAAACTAGCCGGCAACAATGCGCCAATTAAAATCAGGAGGAGGCGGGGTTTCAAATTTAGGGAATGAATTTAAGTTTAACCAAGGTTTGCAAATAGAGGTGGTGGTACTGAACTGCTGAACGATCCCAAGAAAAATTTTCCGACATAGCGTTACTCACTATGTTTTTCCATTCTTCGGGCTTGAGATATAAGTCCCAAACCTGTTTAAGCGCATCGATCAAGGAAGCGTTGGTATGGTTTTTACTAAGAAAACCGTTGCCCTGTCCTTTAACCCCATTCCAAGGAACAACCGTATCCGCCAGACCGCCGGTTTTGGTCACAACGGGAATAGACCCATAGCGCATGCTAATCATTTGCCCTAACCCGCAAGGCTCAAAATCCGACGGCATAAAAAACATATCACTACCGGCATAAATTCGGTGCGCCAACTCATTGCGAAATCCTGCCACAAATCGCACCACATCGGGATATCGTTTCATTAAATCTTTTAACATCAATTCAATCTCAGGGCTGCCTGAACCTAGGATCACCCATTGAAAATCCATACCGTACTGCAAAATCTTGGGCAGCAGTTCAGCCAATTTTATGTGTCCCTTTTGCGGGTCCAGCCGAGAAACCATTCCGAACAACGGTTTTTGGGAGTTTACAGGCAAGGAAAGCTCCTTTTGCAATTGTTCTTTATTGACCGCTTTTTTGGCGGCGACATTTTTTGCCGCCAGCGAATAGGTGGAAACCAGGTGGACGTCGTTTTGCGGATCCCACTCTTCATAACCCAAACCATTGATAATGCCGTACAAATCATCCGTTCGATTTTTTAAAACGCCTTCCATACCCCGTCCGAACTCCGCGCTTTCCTGGATTTCATTGGCATAAGTGGGGCTAACCGTGGTTAATTTATCCGCATAAACCAGCCCCGCTTTTAAAAAACTAAAGCCCCCATAGTACTCTAATTTTTCCGGCACAAAGTCGTGCCAACTCAAACCTGAAAGAAACAAACTCTCCCTGGGAAAAACGCCTTGGTAAGCGATGTTGTGAACCGTAAAGACGGTGGCAGTGCTATGGAAAAAAGCGTCGTACTGATAAACAGTTTTTAAATAAGCCGGTATCAAACCCGTTTGCCAATCGTGGCAATGGACAATTTGGGGGACAAAATTAATGAACTTACAAAACTCAATCGCCGCGCGATTAAAAAAAATAAAACGTTCGTCATTGTCCGGATAATCTTTATTCGCGTTTTGGTAATAACCTTCACGTCCAAAATACTTGTTTTTTTCAATCATATAAACCCGCAAATTTTTTAGCGGGAATTTCTGTTTTTTGCCTTTGCCCGAAGTCGCGGTCCACTGCGGCGGCAAAACCTTTAAGCGGTGGACTTTTGCCTCTTCCACAGAATCTCCCACGGGAATGAGCATCCTTCCGGAGAGCTCTTCGAAAGCATTAGGGCTCGAACTAACTTGAGAATATTTGGGTATGAGGACCACCACATCGCGCGGCGCATCCATTTTACTGAAGGTGCTCTTAGCTAAAGCTTGGGAAAGTCCGCCTACCACGTCTGCCAGCCCGCCGGTTTTAGCGAAGGGGGTGCATTCCGAAGCGACAAACAATATGTTCATATTTTTGTTGGCACCGCTAAAGAACTCTTTAAAAAAAAAAGGCTCTCGCTTTATTCCGCTTCTTTTAAAAACTGCGCTGCTTCTTCCGGAGGGGTGGGGTTAATATAGAACCCTGTGCCCCATTCAAACCCTGCGATTTTTGAAAGTTTTGGCATAATTTCTATATGCCAATGGTAATAAGGAAGCGGCGAATCCTTAAGCGGCGAATTATGAATGGTGTAGTTAAAGGGCGGATCTTCCAATACCAGCTTAATTTTGCGCATCACTGTTTTCATAATTCTGGAGAGATGATAGGCTTCGGCCTTCTGCATATCTTCAAAATGAGAATCGTGGTTTTTGGGCAATATCCAGGTTTCAAACGGAAACCTGGGGGCATAGGGCTCAAACGCCACGAAATGATCGTTTTCCGCCACAACGCGCACGTTGGCGTCCAACTCTTGAATTATCATATCGCAAAAAACGCAGCGTTCTTTATAGTCATAATACTGTTTGCCGCCCAACATTTCCTGGCGCACGCGCACAGGGACCATAGGCGTAGCGATTAATTGTGAATGGGGATGGCTCAAACTGGCACCCGCGGCCGCGCCTTTATTTTTAAAAATCATAATGTATTCAAACCGCTGATCGCGGCGCAAATCTAGAATTCGGTCTCGATAAGCCCAAATGATGTCCTCCACCTTTTTATCGTCCATATCCGAAATATGGGCGTTATGGTCCGGGGTTTCGATTAAAACTTCATGGGCGCCAATACCCGCCATTTTGTCGTACATCCCCTCGCCTTGCCGGTCAAGCGTTCCTTCGATCTGAAGGGCGGGAAACTTATTGGGCACAACTCGGAGCCACCAGCCGGGCTTATTTTTCTCTCTGCTGGGTTCGCCAAAAGCCAGGACTTCCGGTGGAGTTTTACCTTCATTCCCCGGACAAAACGGACAAAACTTGCCTAACTCCGGCTCTCTTTCTTGCAAGAACTCGTTCGGTCTTTTTCCGCGTTCAGTAGAAATGATCACCCAACGACCAATAACCGGATCTTTCCTTAACTCTGGCACTCTATTGGGCCTCCATATTGTCTTTACTTAAATCTTCGCCGGACAGGCTTTCCATACCTGCGGGCAGCGCAAGTTCGACAATTGTTTCGGCTGCGGTCACAGTAACCCCAGTAGTTGCCTGCGCCACAGCTTGAGCTTTTCGTTCCGCTTCTTTAGATAAATCATCTATAGCAGGCAAATCGGAAATTTTCCAGAGGCCAAACTGCCGTAGGAACTCTTGGGTAGTCGCATAGAGGAGGGGCCGTCCGGCCGCCTCTTTTCTCCCCGCAACTTTTAATAGTTTTCTTTCCATGAGCGTTTCAAGCACACCGGTCACTTCCACGCCGCGAATCTCTTCAATTTCCGCGCGGGTCATCGGCTGTTTATAGGCCACGATAGAAAGAGTCTCTAACGCTGATTGCGACAGCTTAAAAGTTAACTGGTCGCGGAAAAGCTTTTTAACCCAGTAACTATATCCTTCTTGGATGGCCATTTGATAGCCTTCCGCGACTTGGACCACTTGCAACGCACTCTCGATCGTTTTCAAGTCCCGCTTAATATTTTCAATCTCGCCTACAATTTTTTCTTCCGGCTCGTTTAAGATTTCCGTTAAATCAACCATAGTTAAAGGCCGCAACGTCACGAACAACAAGCATTCCAACACTGATTTTAATTTTTCATTTTCCATATCTAACCCTCGCCTAGGGCGCCGCTAAAAACTTCTCCGTTTTCCCGAACGCGGTAGATGCGAATATCCCCTAACATCTCACTTTGGCGGGCAATAACCTGTTTGGATCGGATCAACTCCAAAAGCGCCAAGAAGGTCACGATCAGCTCGCGCCGAGTGCGGTTAAATGAAAATATCTTGCTGAAATGCATGGAACCATTTTCATCCACCATGTCCAAGATTTCACGCACCATTCGTTCAAGGGGAATCTCTTCATAAATCAACTCGCGCACTTCATCTGAGGCCCGGTTCAACACAATTTTAAACGAGTCTAAAAGATCAAAGAGCGTGGCGTCTAGGAAATGGTCTTGTTCGGGAAAAGTAGGGACAGCGTTACGATAAAATATTTCGCCCACTTCCTGCTGCTTTTTTGACAAGAAGGACGCCGCCTCCTTAAATTTTTGGTACTCCATAAGCCTTTGGATCAAATCAGCGCGGGGGTCGGGACCTTCGTCTGCGTCGCCGCTGGGTTTTTCTTCCGGCAGAAGAGTCTTTGCCTTTATGAGCAGAAGCGTTGAACTCATCACTAAAAACTCTCCCGCCATTTCCAAGTTTAAATCTTTCATAATAGAAATGTAGGCGAGATACTCTTCGGTAATCTCAGAGATACGGATATCTCTTATATCCATATCCTGTTTCTTGATCAAATGCAGCAGTAAATCAAGCGGCCCTTCAAAAAACTCTAATTTAACTTCATAGCTCATCATGGAATAAAGATTTTTTTACGAACTGTATCCGATGCCGGCAATATAGTCAAAAATACCGATCACTTTTATTTTTTTTACGTGCACCCGTTTACAGCCGGCCTTTTCCATAATCGTTTTCCATTGCTCCAAGTTATACCAGTGTTCATTGCCCTCGACAAATGCCACGGCAATTTTTTGCGGCAAAAATTGAGTGACGAACAAAAAGAAATTAAAACCGATTCCCTTAGCCGGAATTATGGTAATTAAGGTTTTGCCAACGCGCAACATTTCGCGCACAACGGGCACTGGATTTTCAAAGTGTTCCAAAGTGCCGCTATTCCAAACCAAATCAAAAGATTGATCAGGATAAGGAAGAGCAGTCATATCGTGTTTTATAGTTTGTATCGGCACATTGTATTTTTTAGCGGCGGCTTTTGCTAATTCCAAAGCGCCTGTTGCCAAATCCAGCGCAGTAATTTCGTCGCCGCGCTGGTGCGCTAAGTGAACAGAACTTAACGCCGAACCGCTGCCGGCCTCAAGCACCTTGCCCTTGGCCGTGTAATCTAAGGCAACCTGCAAAAAGTGTTTAACCCATATTTTTTCTCTAAACTCATAGAGGAGCTTAGAAAATAAACTTTCATCGCCTTCAAACGACCAAAATTTTTCCCAAGTTTCAGTTTTTTGCCGTTCTTTTTCTTCTATTTTAGGTTCCATTTGCGCTAGTCTCCATTTTTTTAGGTAGGTCGTCCCAAACCAGAAGCTTTTCGAGCCACACGTACAAAACCGTAAACAAATATTTTTTTCCCATATCCGTAATCTTTAATTTTGAAACCCCGCTGGTTCGCCCGTACCAATTAACCGGGATGACTCCATAATTAAAACCTCGAACCAAAGCTTTTAAGGGTATCTCAGCTGTAATATTAAAATGCAGCGCCTGAATCGGAGACACGGCCTCTATAACCTCTCTACGATAGGCTTTAAAAGCGTTGGTGGTATCGTTAAACTTCATTAAAAAGAGGCACCGAATGAAATTGTTCGCGAGCCGGTTAATGAAAAGTTTAAGTTTTGGATAATCCCTCACCTTGCTTTCGCGTAAAAAACGAGAGCCGAAAACGCAATCGTACCCTGCGCAGAGCAAAGAATAATATTTCACGATATCCGCCGGATCGTCGGAACCGTCGCCCATGACAATGGCCATGCAATCGCCGGTGGCGTGCATCAAGCCGTCTTTAACCGCTCTGCCAAACCCGGAGGGCTGGGCGCGGTTCACCACTTGAATATTTTTATTTTTTCCCGCTAGTTGCTGCAAAATCTGAAGAGTGCCGTCAGTACTATTATCATTTACACAAACCATTTCATAGGGGACGTTTTCCTTCTCCAATGTGTCAACGATTTCTGTTAACACAGCCAGGATACAGTCTTCTTCATTCTTAATGGGAAGGACAATGGAAATTTTCATTTAAATGAACTTTTAAAGATTTTATCATCCTAACAAACGTAAATTTCTTTGTCAAATATAACGGCAGCAACCATTCTGCCTAAACAGCAAAGTGAAGGGCATCACGAACCGAACCGTAAGTGGAGTTGGCCATAACTTTGGCTTTTTGCGTGCCGGCGCGCAGCACTTCACTAACCCTCCCTTTTTTTGCCGCTAAGGACTCTCTTTTTTCACGCATAGGAGCAAGAGCGTTGTTAACGCTTAAAAATAGCTCATTTTTACATTGGGAACAACTCAACTGCCCTTCCCGGCAAGCGTTGGCGCGCGCGTTTAAGGTTGGGGCCTGGGAGGTATATAGTTTATGCGTAGCAAAAACTGCGCAGCCCGTTGGATTTTCCGGACAAGGGTCAGGATGCCCGCGGTCGGTTGCTTTTATCCGCGTAGGATCGGTAAACATGCTGTTGATCTTTTTTTTAATAGCGCTTTCGTTTTCCGAAATATAGATACAATTTTCATAAGATTTTGACATCTTGCGCCCGTCCAGGCCCGCCACCCGAGGCGAAGGAGAAAGTATAGCGGCAGGTTCTAACAATATATTCTTTCCATAGATATGGTTAAAACGGCGGGCAATTTCTCGCGTCAATTCCAAATGCGGCAACTGGTCCTCGCCCACCGGCACGTGCGTGGCGCGGTACAAAAGAATGTCGGCAGCTTGCAGCACCGGGTAACCTAAAAAACCGTGCGTTGCGATCTCCTTTTCCTTTAATTCGCTCATCTGTTCCTTATAGCTGGGATTGCGGAAAAGCCAGGCAAGGGGAGTGATCATGGACAAAATTAACGCGAGGTCGGCATGTTCCGAAATCCAGGATTGGCGAAAAATAATCGATTTTTCCGGATCTAACCCTTGCGCAATCCAGTCGAGAACCATGTCCTCAATATTTTTTTCCGTGGCGGAGGGGTCCTTGTAATCGGTAGTCAAAGCGTGCCAATCCGCCACCATATAATAACAAAGGGTTCCCGGCTCATCTTGCAGGCTGATCCAATTAGAAAGCGCGCCCAAAGCGTTGCCGATATGCAGCTTGCCGGTCGGACGCATACCCGACAAAATAATTTTCTTAAGCATGGCTCAAAGACCCAACGTCCCCAGCATTAAACGATAAATGAAAAGCACCGTTGGATAAATTACCCGACCCAAAACGCCCATGCTCATTAAACCCATTAAAATAAAAAAACCGTAGGGCTCTAAAGCGTCCAGTTTTTGGGACCAAGACGCGGGGAGCAGGACGCTCAAAACCTTGCTGCCGTCCAAAGGAGGTATCGGCACCAAATTAAAAACTGCGAGAACCAAATTTAAGAATATGGCTCCATTTAAAAGACTAAAAACAATGCCGTCGGGGTCAGACATAAAAGATTGGCTTGAAAAAAAATAGAGGAGGACTACCGCGGTCATGGCAATAACTAAATTTGACAATGGACCGGCAAGCGAAACCCAGATCACTCCGCTTTTATAATGAGTAAAGCGGTTGGGGTTAATCGGCACGGGTTTGGCCCAGCCAAAGACAGGCATATGGGTGAGGGCGCAAATTACCGGCACAACAACCGAACCCAAAGGGTCCATGTGCGGCAAAGGGTTTAAGGTAAGCCGCCCTTGCTCAGAGGCGGTCTCATCTCCAAACATTTTTGCCATTACCCCATGAGACACCTCATGCAACACTACGGAAAAAATAAGCATGGGCATAAAGGTGAGGATCTGCATTAAAATTTGCATTTTTTCTCTCTTAACTTACTTTTATTCGAACAGCTCCATATTATCAATCGTTCTGAAAATTGTCAATTATGAAGCGCAGCTCATCTTTTTTAGTGCGCACCTTCTTACGGTAACGAGCCAGGCTCAACTGTTTAAAAATGGTCTTATAGATCGGTCCTGGAACAAAGCCAATTTTTTTCAAGTCGTCTCCATCCACCAAAGGTCGAGATTTCTGCCAGGAAAAATAATTCGACCAGCCCCGCGCCAACCCCGCCCCACCCCCCCCTTGCGGAGCAACCTTAATTAATTTTTCAAAAAACTGAACAGTTTCCGGGAACAGCCCGGATTGCGGCAAAGATTCTACCGGACGGCCCGCCAGAAAGTGGCGCCAAAACTTATTTATCTCTAATACCCGATCTTTCACCTGCGCAGAAAAATTGAGTTTATTCAAAAAACCTTCCAGCCAACGCGGCGAAGCGGCGAACTGCCAAAAACTTAAATTTAAAACTAACGGCTGCCGCTGGGCTTGTGTTTGCCGCAAAAGTTTACGAGAAAGTCGGGAAAACTTAAGTCCTTTATAAATCATGGGCAAAACTTTCCATTGGGCCAATAGCGCTAAAGGCGCCTCGATACCTGGCTCCAACAATATTTTTTCGAGTTCATGACGGAGGCGATCGTTAGAAAGGAGCCGGACCTCCCGCAAACGCAGCGAGCGGTTTAGCGCGTCCGCTGTGCTGCTCTCCAAAGAAAATCCAAAACGCCCTAAAAATCGGGCGGCGCGAAAAATGCGGGTTGGATCGTCTGTAAAACTATGCGCATGAAGAATGCGTATTTGCTTCTTCGCTAAATCTTCCCGTCCGTTCCAAGGGTCGGAAAGTTCGCCCCAATCGGTTAGAGACAACGATAGGGCCATGCTGTTAATGGAAAAATCGCGGCGGGCTAAATCTTGAGACAAATCGCTGGGCGTAACCACCGGCAAGGCGGCAGGATTAGGATAAACTTCATTGCGCGCGGTAATCAGGTCCAATTGAATCCCTGAATTAAGTTTTAAAGTATAAGTGCTGAACTCGGGGTACATTTCCAATCGCGCGCCCCAACTTCGCGCCAACTCTTCGGCAACGGGCTTAATATTTCCGCCGGAGATAGTGACGTCGATATCTTTTCCCAACTCCCGTTTTAAAATCAAATCGCGCACCACCCCGCCCACTAAATAGGGATGTAAATAAAGTTGGCAGGCGCTAATGGAAATATCTTTTAGAATAGAGTACAACCGGGGAGGAAACTGCTTTTTAAGCGCTGAGGAAAAATTCACAATTCCGGCGAACTGCCGGCTTCCAATCGATTTAATAATTTTTGGTAGTTGGGCAACTGGTCGTTGACATTTAAAATTGCCTTTAAACCTTTAATTAAGGAAACGCGGAGATCCGTTAGCCCCGCTGCCTCCGCTGCCCCCGTTACCCCCGCTACTCCCGCCGAATCAGCATTTTTAAACAGATTTTCAAATAATTCAGTCACTTGAACCCGGGCAACCAACGTTTTTATTCCAAAGGGCAAAACCAAAGGTAATTTACAGCGCCGGGCCAAGTCAATTGAAATTTTTTTGGTGGTTAAATCTAAGTTTTCTGCCAGGGCAAAAACCACATCTGACTCGTCGCGCAAAGATTCTTCCGCCACGATCAAATCACACAAGGCGTCCAGACCAAACAATAAAAAAGGAACATACTTAAATTTATCCTCGGCGGGCAAACTCTCTTGCAATGTTTTAAAACGTTTAGACATTTCTAAATTTAAACTTTGTTCTTGATCTTCCGTATCTTTTGGATACACAAAAGCCAAAAGTTCTTGATCTTTATCGTGATACAAGAGAAACCTCTCGGCGTAAATCATATGTTTACAAGAAGGACAACGAACCACGTTCAGTTCCCCGGCAAGAACCGCGTCTTTAAGTTCAGGGTTTTCCTTCACAGAGATCGATTCGTAGAGTTCAACCTCAAAAGCTTCCCCGCAAGGGCAGACGACTTCGTCATTATAAGTTAGGGACATAATAGATTTAATTATACTTGATACTGTTTATATCAACAAGCGAACTTTATTGTTCACTGCGATTGTAGTTCATCGAATATTTTTGCTTCTGATTCGGAAGCTTTTGATTTGCCCAACTCTTTATAAATTCGCGACAACTTTTTATGCACGTAAGGGTCAAAGGGATTAATGGCGTTGGCCTCCAAAGCCAGTTTCAAAGACTCTTCCCAAAGGCCGCGCTGCGACCAAAGGTCGCAC
>JAHFBY010000291.1 GCA_023249835.1 Elusimicrobiota bacterium
CGGGCCAAGTCAGGTGTATGCGGTCCAACGATGTGCGGTTCAAGTTTGGATAGGTCAATTTCAACCACGCGTTCATAATATTTTTCCGGGCTCTTTTCCAATTCAGGGTCCGGAATTAAAAGGTTACGGTATTGGTTGGCCAATTTAGCTAGATCCGCGCGGCGGGTGGCTTGCAAATAAAGCGCCATGCGTTGGTCGTAGGGAAAAACCGAGGTGGTAGCCCCTAGTTCTGCGCCCATGTTGGTGATAGTGGCTTTGCCCGTGCAACTGATCGATTCTGCGCCTTCGCCAAAATATTCAATAATGCGGTTGGTTCCACCTTTAGTGGTGAGCAGTCCGCACAAGTACAAGATCACGTCTTTAGGCGCGGCCCATCCGTTTAAGCGGCCTGTCAGCTTAACTCCGATTATGGTGGGGTGCTTGACTTCCCAATCTAGTCCCGCCATTACGTCCACGGCGTCGGCTCCGCCCACGCCAACAGCGATCATGCCCAATCCTCCGGCGTTAGGCGTATGGGAATCCGTGCCGATCATCATTCCTCCGGGAAACGCGTAATTTTCCAGCACGACCTGATGGATGATTCCAGAACCAGGTTTCCAAAAGCCAATGCCAAACTTGTTGCTGGCAGATTGCAGGAAATCATAAACTTCCTTATTTTGAGATAAAGCGCTGCTCATATCGTTTTGCGCGCCGTTTTGTGCCAAGATCAAATGGTCGCAATGTACCGTAGTGGGGACTGCCGCTTGCGCGATGCGGGCTTGCGCGAATTGGAGGAGCGCCATTTGCGCGGTAGCGTCTTGCATGGCAATGCGGTCTGGACGCAGCTTTAAAATCGCTTTGCCTGGGTTTAAAGTTTCATTTTCCGGGTCAGCCAAATGGCCGCAGAGAATTTTTTCTGCCAAGGATAAAGGGCGGCCCAGCCGTTTGCGGACGATTTTTAATCGTTGTTCGGCAGTTTGATAAGTTTTAAGTACCAGTTCAGGAGTGCTTTCAATTTTCATTATGAATCGCCTTTATATAAAACGCGCCCCTTACTTTTTGCGCGTAAAAGAGGCGGCCCTAATTATTTTAGGGTCACCTGTTCAATTCTACGTGATGATTAGAAATTTTTCAAGAGCAGGGTTATAATGTATAATAAAAAAATGAAACTTTATAACACATCTAACCATCCTAAAGGATTTCAAAAACAGCCGACCTTTGAAATTAGGGAAAATAAAGTTTACACAACTACCGACCATCCGGACGGCGCATATCCTGATGCCTGGTATGAAGTGCGCGATGAAAAAATTTATCCTTCGGCAAATCATCCGCAAGGCTCTCCGCAAAACGTTCCTTGGTACGTCATTAAAGAAGAAAAGGTTTTTCCTGCTCTTGGCCATCCGCATGGGGCTCAACCTGAGCACTGGTTTGAGATTAAAAATTAACCAGCGTTTGGTTTGGCTCTTTAACTTTCCACAGCAAGGCTAGGCCGGCGGCAAAGAAAAAAACCAGGCTTAAAATAGCGGCGCGCAGCGAAAAAAATTGGCTTAGCAGTCCAAAAGTTATGGGTCCCAGCACGCTCGAAAGTTTTCCGGCAAGTGCGAAGAAACCAAAGAACTGAGCGCTTTTGTCCGGCGGGATCATGAGGGTCAACAGCGATCGGCTGGCAGATTGACTGCCCCCTAACACCAGTCCAACGATCCCGCCTAAAATCCAAAACTCTAAGTGCGATCGCATGAAATATGCCCACACGCAAATGGCCAAATAGATCCAAAGCGTAATAGTAATAACTCGTTTATGGCTAACCTTGTCCGCCAGCTCTCCAAAGTAAAGCGAACCCCAAAAAGCAAAAAATTGGATCATTAAAAAGCAGACGATCAAACTCCCTTGGCTCATGTTTAGGGCTTTGGCTCCAAATATGGAGGCCATCACGATCAGGGTTTCAATGCCGTCGTTATAGAGGAGATAGGCAAACATATATTTTGTGAGGGACGGGTCTGCGCGGATTGCATGAAATGTGGACCGAACCTGTTTCCAACCTTGGATTAAGGCGGGTTGTAAGGGGTGTTCCGGGGGTCGGCGCGTTTCCTTAACCCATAAAAATAACGGTAAAGAAAAAATTGCCCACCATAGCCCGGCGGAAGCTACCGACAACCGAACCGGCAAATCTCCGCTGTTAAAGAGATGAAAAAGTTCTGGTTTTTGAATGAGCGCGAGGTTGAAAAGCAAGAGCAAAGAGCCTCCCGCATAACCTAGGGCCCAGCCCAATCCGGAAATGCGGCCTACAGTGTGCGGTTGGGAAATTTTGGGCAAGAGGGCGTTATAAAAAATGTTTCCGGCAGAAAATCCGATGTTGGCGATTAAAAAACAGAGGGCTGCTGGAACATAGTCTCCTTGCGAGCAAAAATAGAGCAGGACCGTGAACAAAGAGCCTAAGATCGTGAAAAAAGCTAGAAACGGTTTGACGTTGCCCGAAATGTCGGCCAGCGCGCCCAGGTAAGGTCCCAACAAAAAAACGATTAATGTAGACAAAGCCACAGAATAGGCCCAAAGAGTTTCTCCGGGCATTTGTAAACTGACCAGGCGCACGCCGGAAGAACAAATTACGTTGACGAAATAGACGTTAAAGATAACGGATAATACGGTGGTAGCGAAGGCGGAGTTGGCGAAATCGTAGATTCCCCATCCCAGGACTCGGCGATTAAAAAGAGAGTTCAATGAGCGCGGTTTCTACAATTATTGCGCTTTAAAGATCCTATCGCCTTTACGGCATCGGTCGCTGACTAGAATGCCCACGGATTCGCCTTTTTTGGCTTTGGTAACGGCTTTGTGGTCAATTTGCATGGACTCCACTTTTAATAAAAGGTCGGTGGTGTGTCCGCGCACGTGGACGGCCTCCCCTAATTCAAGGTTGTCTTTCAGGGTTGTGGCAATGACGTTAATGTGCGCAAAATAGTCTTCTACTTCGCCTAAAATTTTCTCGTTAGCTTTGCGAACCGGTTGTAGGCGCAATGTTTTTTTTAAGGGGGGCGCGTTTTTGGGCTGGGGTTTGCGGGCCGGGGCTTTAATCGCGCCAACCTCTGCTTTTTTTACGGTTTTTGGTTTGTCCTTTTTGGGTGTTTTAACGGCGCGTTTGGCGGCCAGTTTTATTTTTTTTGCCATATTTTTTAGACCTCCTTTTGCCAAGCTTCAAACTCTATCTGAATCGTAGTATGAGTGATATTAAATTTTTTTTCAAGGTGTCCGTTTATTTTTCCAATCAGTTCTTTTTGTTGAGACATTTTAGCGTCTTCTAAAAGCAAGTGCAGGGAAAGCGCGCAAATGTGGGAACAAACGTTCCAGATGTGCAGGTCGCGCACGCTGCCCTTGCCGGAAATTTCTTCTATTGACCCAATCACTTCTTGGCGCACCAGGCCTAGCGGCACTCCTTCCAAAAGGATATGGACGGACTCGCCAAAGATTTTATAAGCGTAGACTAAGATAATGATAGACACCAAAATAGCCACAGCAGAGTCAATCATATAAATCCCACTCACCGAAACAATGATCCCGCCCGCGACCACGGCCACGCTTGCGGCGGCGTCGCCCACTGCGTGCATGAACGCGCTGCGGATATTTAAGTCCTTTTGCGAG
>JAHFBY010000292.1 GCA_023249835.1 Elusimicrobiota bacterium
AAAACATGAATTCAGCCCTGCGTTTGAGCATTGAGCATGCATTTAAACATCCCCGGGAAGCTATTGGTTACGCTCTTAAGTTTGGACGCGGTATATCGGAGGACGTTGCTCAAAAATTTGTTTCTATGTACGTTAACAAAGATACCCTTGATTTGGGATCTGAAGGTAAGCGAGCGCTCAAACTTTTATATCGGTTGGCTTATGAAAAGGGAATTTATTCGGCCAATCCTAAAATTGAAGTTATCGGGTTATCCTAGGGAGATCGGAAGGGAGGTTTTTATGGGTTTGTTGGATATTTCTGAATATCAATGGGGAATGAATACGTTAAAAACGCTGGACTTTTTTTCTCATTGCACAGATGACGATTTAATGAATTTGGTGGAAAGTTTGGAGAAACATTCTTATAAGTCCGGAGCTACGATACTTTTTCAAGGCGAAATTTCTAACCGGCTATATATAATCAAACAAGGTTCAGTGGGTATTTGGAAAAGCATTGCCGGCGAGAAAAAAATGGTGGCGGAACTGGGGGAAAATCGATATTTCGGCGAAATTTCTCTATTAACGCCCACCAGCGCAACGGCTACCGTGAAAGCTCATGCCGACGTGGACATCTTTTCTTTGGCGTATGAAAACTTAGAGTACGTGTTTCGTAAAAATGTGGAGCAGATAAAAATTATTGAGCAGAAAATTCTCGATAAGAAAAAAAACTAAGCTTGCGCCTGTAGCGGCGCAGGCGTCATTTCCCGCAAGACGTTGTAAAGAGTGTCTCTCTGCGCTGCTTTAAACCCCGACTCTTCAATTAAAGTCACTATTTCCTGAATCGTGGTCCGGTTTATGTGGTCTGTTGAGCGGTGCACGTTTTCTTCAAAAATGGTGCCTCCGAAATCGTCCGCTCCAAATTGTAGCGCCACTTGTCCGGTTTTTTTGCCTTCGGAAAACCAGGAAGCTTGAACGTGTTGAAAGTTGTCTAGATAGATGCGTGAAAAGGCAATGATGCGAAGGTAAAGGCTGGAATGTGTGCGGTGTGGGACTTTCTTTTGTAAAGGAGTGTGGTTGGGTTTGTAGCTCCAAGGGATAAACGCGGTGAACCCGCCTGTTTCGTCTTGGAGCTGACGGATGTTTTGTAAGTGTTCAAGAATGTCCGCGTTATTTTCCAAATGTCCGTACATCATTGTGGCGGTGGACCGCAGTCCGATTTTGTGCGCGGCGCGATGAACTTCAAGCCACTTTTCCGGGCCCCCTTTTTTGGGGCTGATCAGGCGGCGCACGCGGGCAGATAATATTTCTGCTCCTCCTCCGGGCAGTGAAACTTGGCCGGCTTCCTTTAATTTTTGCAATACCAGTTCAACGGTAGCGCCCGAAACTTGTGCCATGGTTTGGATTTCTGAGGCGGTAAAGAAGTGCGGAGTAATTTCGGGAAATCGGGATCGGGTTTGTTTTATGATGTCAAGGTAAAAATCAAGCTTTAAGTCCGGGTTGTGTCCGCCTTGCAGCAAGACTGTGGTGGCGCCCATGTCTTTGGCAGAGGCAATTTTCGCCATCACTTCTTCTAGTTCCAGGGTATAAGCGTTCGCATCGCCGGGTTTGCGGTAAAAGGCGCAAAAAGAGCAGTCCGTGACACAGACGTTGGTATAGTTGGGATTAGAGTCGATGACAAAGGTGACCTGATTTTTTGGGTTTTTAGCAAAGCGCGCGCTTTGCGCCCAAAGGCCTAACTGCAAGAGCGGGGCTTTTTCATAAAGCAGGAGCCCTTCTTCCGGGGATATCCGCTCGTGATCTTCTACTTTTTTAATGATCGCTGAAAGGTCCATGGTTAATAACTTTTAATCCTTCTAAGGCGAGCGCTTTTGATACCGGACGCACCAACACTTTGCCGATTGCTTTTGGCAACACAAAGCGCAAAGTCCCCCGCTCTGTTTTTTTATCGTGATAGAGGATTGGCAGCAACAAGTTGGGATTTAACTTTTTTTTAAGTTGGGTGGGAAGGCCCGCCTGCGTAAGCAGTTCGCGCATACGCATATTGTTTGATTCGGGCCAAATATTATCTAAAACCGACATATGTCCGGCCGCGCACATTCCCAGTGATACGGCCTCTCCGTGCTTATAATCTTCATACCCGGTCGCGGTTTCGATCGCGTGGCCCCAAGTATGTCCAAAATTCAATATTTCGCGTAAGCTACGAGTTTCTTTTTCATCTTTGGAAACCACTTCCGCTTTAATTTCTGCGCAACGGGCAATGACCTGATTTAAAATTCCGTTTTTATTTTCGACTAGACAACGGACGTTTTTAACGAGAGTATTGAATAGCTGAGCGTCCCCAATCACGCCATACTTGACCACTTCCGCCATTCCATTTATGAATTCAGTTTTAGGGAGGCTGGCAAGGGCCCTGATGTCCAGGCCAACGAATTTAGGTTGGTAAAAGGCGCCCACGAAATTTTTAGCCGTTGGTAAATCCACGCCGGTTTTGCCGCCGATGCTTGAATCCACCATAGCTAAGAGCGTTGTGGGCAAATGGACCAGAGGCACGCCGCGCAAATAAGTGGCGGCCACAAAACCCGCAATATCGCCGATTACACCGCCGCCCAGCCCGATGATACAAGCGGTGCGGTCTAGTTTAAGTTTAACGCACTGGTGATAGAGCCACTCTACGTTAGCCAGGCTTTTGGTTTTTTCCCCGGGGGGAAGAAAAGTCCGGTGGGTTTTAATTTTGAGCGCTTTTAAACTTTGCGCGGCTTGTTTTCCATACATGTTCCAAAGATGTTCATGGGTAATGAAAAGCGCTTGACCGGGTTTTTTGAACCGCTTGAAAACAGAGTTCATAACCAGCCCCAATTGTCGAAATTGGAAATCAGTGTAAATAGGATAAGAGTTTTGTTTTAATTTAACTTCAATTTTATGCATTTTTAGTTAGCGGGTTTGGTAGAGTGGAAGTTTTTTATAATCAGCGCGTGCGCTGCGCCGGCCAACTCTTCTGGGGTTTTCTCATCAGTATCAATCGTTATGTCGGCTTCCTCATAAAATTTTTTTCTGTCCGCTAAGATCGCTGCGATGCGTTCGGGGCTCATTGCATTGCCGGAGAGCAGCGGCCTCAGTCCGGGAGGCGATTTTTTTGCGCGCGCAAAAAGAGTTTGGGCGCTTCCCTTTAAGTATAAGGTAATCCCGTTTTTTTTAAACGCTGCGCGGTTAACCTCTGAACAGGCCGCGCCGCCGCCGGTGGCAACGACTAAATTATTTTTTTTCGAAAGCTCTAATATAACTTCGTTTTCCATGCTTCGAAAAGCGGGTTCGCCTTCTAACTCAAAGATACGAGCAATGGACATTCCCGCTTTTTGTTCAATTTGTTCGTCTGTGTCTACAAATTCCCAACGGAGCTTACGGCTGAGCAGCGCGCCGACCCTGCTTTTGCCCGAACCCATCATGCCAACAATAAAAATATTCATTTCTCTATAGCTGTTATTATACCTAATCCCCGGGATGATCATCCATTAGATTTAAGTTTTAAACCTTAGGGTGGTTGATCAATGCTTCAATATCGCTTATACTTAGAACATGGGTATATTTAAATATATATTAATAGGGCTATTGGTTTTTAATGTTGGC
>JAHFBY010000293.1 GCA_023249835.1 Elusimicrobiota bacterium
CATAGAAATAACAACGCGGATGGCCGTAAGTGTCCACTTGATCAATCAGCCAATGGTTTTCAGTGTCATCATTTTCCTTTTTGTCCTCATTTTTCCCGGCGCGTGTGCCATGAGCAGGAATGCAGGCAGAACCATTTCCCTTAGTATGGTAAATTCCGCCGCCGGAATAATACGTGATACCGTTAACCACTCCGCTGTTTTTCGCCGCTGTGCGATAAAAATCAAAGTCCAAAGTTGGCGCAGAGGGCACGGACTCGTCATAACTCCACCATTCCTTACCGTCCGTATTAGGCGGAGACTGTTTATTGTTGTCCCGGCCTTTAATGTTGCCGGTCGCGAACTTGCGCGGATAAGCCAGCCAATACTTATTGCTGGACTGCCGCAGTTTAAGGTCCCCTAAAGCCACAATCGGACCCCAATGGATACCTTTCATTTGTTCAGCGCTAAAATCATCGTCATCTTCATCGTCATTCTTATCTTTATCATCGTCTTTATCATCCGCCCAAACCTCCGTAACCAATGGCGAGGGAATCAAACCCACCAACTTATCGGCCTTATCCAACAGTCCAGGCAGCCATGCGGACTTGTGGTCATTTTTATTTTTATCGTTTTTATATTCCTCATGTTTATCCTTATTTTTGCGTTTATGCTTTTTCTCATTAAGGATATAAACCGCATAATCGGGGTGTTCTGATTCGTTCGAGTACACCACTTTAAGCGCTTTTAAGTCGGTGTGGTCCTTGTCTCGGCCAATGGCAGTGATAACAACTTTAGAAGCGACGTCGGTTTCAGAACAATTTCTAGCTGTTGCCGATGCAACTTGAATGGTATATTCGCCATCGCCTTCCGTATACTTTTGATCAAAGGCATAGCCCGTTAAGTTTTGGCCGTCCACCATTAACGTATCCCAATTCTGCACTTTTTCTTCTAATTTCCAAACTGCGCGCGATAATCCTTGTTCCGCCATTTTCATGGCAATGGAGGACTTTCCTGCTTTTTGCACGTTGGCCTGTTCTTTTTGTGAAAAATAGATTACAGCGGCAACTGTAACCACCAAGATTGAGGATGCGACCAAGGCAGTAACTGCTGTTTGCCCTCTAATCCCGCTATTGTCAGTTTTAACTCGCATAGGATATTACCCCCAAGCTATGATATGGTTCAATCGTTTTAATAATAACAGAACTAAAATCTTTTTCAAGGCTCTCTTTACAACTATTTACAACTGGGAAAAATGGCTATTTGCGTTATATCCTGCTCAATTTTAACAAAACAATTCCTAAAAAAACTATTATTATCCCAATAGTCCGCGTCATTAAAATCCCTTTTTTTAAACCCACGTATTGCACTGCTTCGGGAGTGGTAAAAGGGATGACCTGCAGTAAAAAACCCAAAGGAAAAATGATCAAAGCTAAAAACAGGTCATTATCTAAATGCAGGCTCCTGGATATACTGAAACTTCTAACGATCCCAAAAATAATCAGAACCATGGCGATTATGGAGCCCAACGAATATTTTGCATATCTATGTAAATAAGGAAGAGCGTTAATAAAACATCCTTCTGAACAAAACAATTCGGTTTCCATAACAGTTTTTATGCCCCACCGCGTTACTTTCAATAGCTGCTTTTCTATCATGATATCATGATAGCGATGACACCAATAGCAATGTGGTTTTTCCATGTTAAGTGTTATAGATGCGAACTTTTTGCAATGCCATTTGTAAAAACGTTTCCTTATTTTCCGCTGTTTTCTGCGATATTGTCAATGAAATGGACAGTAAACGGCTGTCGTCTGTTTTAGTGTAAAAAAAGCTTACGAACCGGACATTGCTGGTCAACACTTTTTCGTTCCAGTTTGCCGCGCCCTCATCCCGGTAATCTAAATACAATATCTTGCTCAGTTGATAAATCTTAACTTCTTTTACCGTGCCTTCAGCCGTGGTCATTTTAAAATAGAGCCGGGAATAAGGCGGCTGCCCGGTCGACTGGTCAATTTCAAAGGTGGAGGCTTGCCCTTGCTGCACTAACTTTTGCATTACCATGAGAGCGGTCCTAGACTCTTGCACGGTCTGCTGTTTGGCTTTAGTCACCAATGTAAAGCGCACAATATAGCGTTGCGCTTGCATGAACACCATTCCCACAACCCCCATAATGGTAATGCCCATCATGAGCTCAACTAAACTAGTGCCTTTACAGCGGTTAATTTTTACCATACGAAGTTTATTGTTCTAGCGCCGCCAATGCTAATGGTATCGGTAGGCGCGCTGCTTTTTCGCACAATCGCTAAATTTTCATCCACGTACCAGCCATAAATATAATATTTGGTTCCGCCCAAAACGCGCAAACTATAACGACCTTGCGCATCGCTGGCGCCAAAATAATAGACTGTGGTTCCTCCGGTTAAACTTGAGTTCACCACCGGACCCGAACTTACCGTTGCGATCGGTTGGGTAGAAGCGATAATTAGAACTCCGGTTTCAATGGGTGTGCCGCCGGTTAAAACTAACCCGCTAAAAGTTGCAAAACCGGCAGTTACCGTAAACGTGCCGACATGCGTTGTTCTTCCTGCTATGGGAACAGTGGGCAGACCGGTGGACGGCTCAACCGACTCCCCGGTATCGGGCACGCAATAAAGGGTGTACGGGTTTGAGGCGGTGGTGGTGGCGACGTTATTGATTAAGAACGTGCCGTCGGTGCCGGTGACTCCGGTGGCATATTCAGCGCCGTCCCTTTGTAAACTGACCACATAACCCGGCAAAGGGTCTACTCCATTGGTAGTGATAAAACCGCGAATATGCCCACCCGAAGCCAACTGAAAATTAACGCCGTCGCTTATCCTTCCCAACTCTACAACCACCCCAACGCTCGTTGCTTTTGTGTAATAAATACTCGGATTAGAAACATTGCAGCTTACCGTATACTGGTCGGAGGAAATCGGAATACGGTAGTAGCCTTCGGCATTGGTCTGCGCCGAAGCGGAAACGGCATCGACCGTAATATTCCATATTCCCCGACCAGAAAAATCAGTTACGCGACCGGCGATAATGCCTTTAGTCGTAGTAAACGTCAGGCTGCTAGAATTGCTGCTATATTGCCAAGAAGGACGTGAACTGGCGTGAGGCAGCCCCATGTTCACATTAGTCACGGCCACGGTGGTATAAATCTCTTCGTAGTAGTTGTTGTTATGCGTTGCGCTAACAATATCTACGGTCCAAGCGCCGGTAGTTATATTGGTCAATGTAAAAGAGCCGTACGCTTGCACAAAGGCCACACCGGACAAACCGTCGTTGGCCGTCACCACCGCGCCTGCAGCCGGCGTGCCGGTATAGGGCGGCAACTTAACGTCAACGTTAACTAAAGCGCTGGAATGAGTGAGGTGGTAAGAGGTGTTCTGATTATAATCAAAATTCCCGCCGTTCCCGCAGGCGCCGCCATTTTTATCGGTGTCAAACGCGTTCGCAACAAACAGGGTGCTGCGATATTGACTCGCCTGAGAGGCAGGGCAGTCCGAATCGCGATAAGCATAAGACAAACGGTAAAAAATGCCGCTATTGTCCAAAGTATTGGTGCTGCCGGAACCTTCCATTGCTTTA
>JAHFBY010000294.1 GCA_023249835.1 Elusimicrobiota bacterium
TCTTTTGAAAACAATAAACTCCACAAACCTAAAAGGGTTAAAAAACATCCGCATATGCGCAGCTCGTTAAATTCTGCGCGAAAAAAAAGCATGCACTGTTCCGCCGCGCCGCTAAGCGTCCACTCAAAGAGGCTTTCCGCCGGGTGCAACTTTAAACCGCCATAGTCTGAACGGGAGATCAAGCGCCACAAAGCGCGTAAGGACTCAGGGTCGCCCCAATCTAAAAGAGGTTGACGAAAAGAACGTACGGGATAATAAATAATGACGGCAAAGCCAAGGGAACCAAAAATAAAAAAATATGTTAGCGAGATCGCGCGTTCGCGCCAAGATTGAGCTTTTAGGATTTTCCACCAATAAAATAATAAGCCAGGCAAAATAAAGCTAAGCGTAGGGTGGTTAGCCGCTCCCAACCCGACCAAAAAAAAAGCTAGGCAAAGAAACCGTATGCAGATGGCCGCGGATACTTTAGATTCGGAAGCGCGGGACAAAACATAAAAAATAAGCGCTGTAAATAACGCATTTAACGTGTACATTTCAGAGACAATAGATAACTGCCAAACGGAAGGCGTCCAGAGCCAAAACAGCGTTGCCGCGACTGCGGACAAGGGGGAAATTTGCGGGCGAAGAGTCAAAAAAATAACTACCGCTGTAAGCGCTGCCCAAAGCGAGGAAAGCAGATTGATACGATAGGCATAGTTGGCAAACGGCAATAGTGCCGCGCACGCTTTGGAGAGCAGAACGTATAAGCAATAGCCGGGGGGATGGGCCACGCCTAAGGCGTGCGCGGCAGCAATCAGATCTCCGGAATCGCGGTAAGGAGAAATAACCCCATAGAGGAGACTAAGCAGAAACGCAAAGGAAAAACTAAATATAAAAAATGGGTACGCGCACTTCTTCACAAGATGTTGTAGGGATCCACATCCACCACCAGTTTGACTCCTGATTTAGGGATAAACGATCGCATGGCAAGGGCTACCGAGCGGGTGGTTTCCGAAGTGCGACACTTCACTAAAATGTGCCAACGCAATTCTTTGTTTAATTGTTCTTTAGGCGCGGGGCCCGGCCCCAAAACTTCAAAATCCGCTTTGCACTCCAAAGTTTGAAGTTGGGCGCACAGTCGGTCAGACTCCTGAGCCACCCACTCTTTTTTATTTTTACTCTGCACTCGCAAAAGTACCAGCCGCGTAAAAGGCGGATAGTTCAAACTACGGCGAAAATCAATTTCTTGCCGGTAGAAAGCAGGGTAGTCGTTTTGACATGCGGTGAGCAGGGCATAGTGGTCGGGCATGACCGACTGGATCACGACCTCCCCGCCTAAAGCGCTGCGACCGGCCCGACCGCCGGCTTGAGTAATCCACTGGAAAGTCCGCTCCGCCGCGCGAAAATCAGGATGATAGAGCGCTGTGTCCGCGTCCAAAATGCCCACCAGAGTGACCCTTGGAAAATCAAAGCCTTGAGTAACCATTTGCGTACCCACTAATATGTCGGCCGCCTCATCGCGAAAGGTCTCATAAGCCTGCGCCATGGCCGCCTTGGGCTTGGGAACGTCCCTATCCAAACGCACCACGCGCGCGCGTGGAAAATGTTTTTTTAAATCTTGCACGATTCTCTGCGTGCCAAAACCGCCGGTATACAACGCCTCTGATTTGCAATCAGGACAAGCCTTGGGCAATGGTTTTTTTTCAAAACAGAAATGGCACTGTAGGTTTTCGCCATCAGTTTCTATCTCCGATACCCGGTGATGCACTAAGGTGAGTTGGCAGTTAGCGCACTTCCAAACGTATCCGCAGTTGGGGCACAACAAAAATGTAGAAAATCCCCTCCGGTTTAAGGCAAGGATTGACTGTTGGCGCTTGTTAAGAGTAACTCTAATAGCATGAAAAAGTTGAGCGGTAAAAGGCGACCCGTGCGTTTGGCTTTTTTTGCGGTCTACCACCGTAAACCGCGGCAAACAATGAGTGGGCACGCGCTCTTTAAGGGTCAAGAGAGTATAACGCTTCTCTTGCGCGTTATAAAAACTTTCTACCGATGGGGTAGCGCTGCCTAAAAGCAATAGGGACTGGTGTATCTCTGCCAAACGCAAAGCAACTTTGCGCGCATGGTAACGAGGTTTTTCATCCTGCTTATAAGCGTGGTCATGCTCTTCGTCCAAAATGATTACCCCTAAACGTTCCATAGGCGCAAATAGAGCTGAACGCGCGCCAATTAAAATATCCATTTGACCGCTCTTAATCATCTCAATCTGCGAACTTTTTTCACGAGGAGTTTTTTGTGAGTGCCACACCCCCACCCTGCCTCCAAACCTTTTTTTAAGCAAGCTATAAAAAGGATAACACAGCGAAATTTCCGGCACCAGAAAAAGGGCCTGCTTGCCTTTCTTCAACACTTCTTGAATGATCCGCATGTAAACTTCGGTTTTGCCCGAAGAAGTGATACCGAACAAGAGGAAGGGTTCCATCTTACCTGCCTCTAGAGAGTTTTCCAACTTTTGTAACGCTTCTGATTGTTCCGGGGTCAATAAGAGCGGCGCTTCCAACTCAATGGCCCGGTCCAATGTTTCCGGCAAAGGCATGGTTTTTTTCTTAACTTTAGGAGAAGCGTAAATTAAAGCCAGGGCTTCCCCCCAACTACAGCCATATTCTTCGGAAAGCCAGCGGGTGAGTTCCATGAGTTGGCAAGAAACCGGGTTTTCTGAATTCAACACGGTTGTAATCTCACGGATTTTATTTTTTTCTCCTTGATAGGACAAAGACCCTTCAGCATTGATGCTAATGATGACGCCCTTAATCGTGAAGTTACGAAAAGGCACAAGCACGGAGTGGCCTGGAGAAATGACGTTGACTATGTTCATTGGCAATGAATAAGTAAAAAGTCCCTTCACCGGCAAGTTGAGCGCAACTTCTACCAGCGTCATATTAAAATGCTATTTGCTGATCGATCAGTTTTTTCAATAGCTTCATATCTTCCCAAACGTCCTTTTTTAAATCCGGGTTGCGTAAAAGCGCAGCGGGGTGATAGGTGGGAAGCAGGGGCCTGGTCCCCTTAAGGCCCGGCCAAACAGTCTGGAATACTTTTCCGCGCAACCGCGTGATGCCCTCTGTGGTTTCTAACAGCGCTTTAGACGCAGTAGCCCCTAAAGAACAAATTAAAGGCGGCTGCAAAATTCGGATCTGTTCCAAAAGGATTTCCCGACAAGCAGCAATTTCCTTTTCATCCGGCGGGCGGTCGTTGCCCCGATTGTCGGGGTGCTCAGGGTCCTTCATGGGATGGCATTTTACGATATTGGCAATGTAAACGTTTGCGCGGTCAAGTCCAATGGCTTTTAATATATTGTCCAACAGTTGGCCGGCCTTGCCCACGAACGGCAACCCGGTCCGGTCCTCTTCATACCCTGGCCCTTCGCCGATGAACAACACTTTGGGAGATACGGATCCCTGGCCAAAGACAATGCGTTGTCGAAAACGGGCCAGCTCGCAGTTTTGGCAGTTTTGATATTTTTTTATGAGTTCATCTAGGTTGGGAAGAGAAACTTTTGCAACTACCGGAGAAGAGGGCAAAAATACGTTCTCCTCGCCAAAGAGTTC
>JAHFBY010000295.1 GCA_023249835.1 Elusimicrobiota bacterium
TGAGCTCTTCTTGGCCGTCAATTTTCATCGCGGAAGCCAGCGCCTGATAGAATTAGAGTCCGCCGAACCCAGCACGTGCCAAAAACTCATCCACGGAGGGGTCCGCATTTCTAAAAATTGAAAAGCGTCGTTAGTCTTTGGTCTTGGGCCAATAACTTCATTGCGATCTAACCTCGCCTTGGCAAGCTCATCGTGAACGGCCTGTAGCGTTTCCCACGTTTTATCATGGATATTTTTTGCCCCTTTGAGCTGCAAAGCCGCCGCCACGGTTGCGCCTAATAGGTTTTGAAGTTGGAAGGCAAAAGCGTTGGAGGTGAGCATTCTCCAATCTAAAGACTCGGTATTTTGAAGCAACAACGATGCGACTGCCGCAAACACCCTTGGGTCGGAAAATCGCTTTAATGCGGCAAGTATGGTTTCTTCCAGGCTAAGCTTAAACACGGCTGACCGTGAGCCTTGTCCGATGAAGCGCACTCCATGTGCGGCCAGTTGAGATACGGCAACGTTTTCGTCCGATAAAGCGACATAGAACAGTGGAGATGTTCCAGTGGCTGATTTTTCCGGAATCATGGGGCTTAAAGCTTTTGGGCGATTGAGCTTCACTTCCAACTCCGCGAATAAATCACTGACAGCGATATTCATTATTTTAGCCAAGGACAAGAGTTCAAGAAGGTTTGCGCTCCTTTGTCCGCGTTCCAAGCGAGAGACTGTTGGCTGAGGACAACCCAGTCTTCCTGCTAGTTCCGCTTGAGACATTCGCAGCCGGTCGCGATGGTCCTTGATCAGCACCCCAAAGGTTTGATTTATTGAATTATTCATATATTAATATATTAATACATATTTGAATTAATTTCAAGACTCCTCTTAAACCTGTTTTAACTAGGTTTTAATTCTTTATATTTTGTTTACCGAGTTTAGTTGCGTAATTGGTTTTGACTCGAGGGTGTCTTAGGCTTCTACAATTAGAAATTCAATTAGGATTTCTTTTACTTTAAGGAAGTGCCGGTCTAAGGTAACCAGGGTTGCGCCGTGCTGCATGGCGCTGGCCGCGATCCAGAGGTCGTTGGTTGGAATGAGGGTTCCTTGTTGCTTGAGGCGCTCAAGGATCAGTGCGTAGCGTTTGGCCGTTTCATGGTCAATGGATAAAACGTTGACGCGCGTTGATGAAAGGAATTCGTTCAGCTCCATTTCATTTTTTTGTTTATATTTTCCCATGCGGAATCCAAATAGAAGTTCTCCCAGGATAACGGGGTTTAAATAAATTTCATCGGCGCTCTGTATATGCGTTTTAGCTTTTGAATGTCCGCGCATAAACGCGGAATAGCCGGAAGTGTCGATGATTACTCGGTTCATTGCCAAAGATCCTTGTCGACCTTGCGAACTGCGGATAAGTTTTTATGCAATTGAGCTGCATTTGATTTAGTCCACTTCCCGGAAAGGTGATCTAAATCGTGGTGTACTGCCCTGGTTTTAGGGCTTCCCGCAGATCCCATGGCGTCTTCCAGTAAAGTGATAACTGCGCGGTTCATGCTGATGCGCTGGATTTGTGCTCTTCGCTCAATTTCCTTAGCGATCTCTTTGGGAACGTTTCGCAAGGTAACAGGTTTCATGGCAAACCTCCTTTTTGCAACATCTAATGTTTCAATATGCATCATTATAGCATCTTCGATGTTTTTGTGGGAAAGCGGTCAAAGACAGAACCTGATCCGGACGAGAAGCTTGATCAGGGCTCAAGACCAAGGTTCTGATCCTATTCAATAAGCTCTGCATGAAACCTAATCTGTTCCGAGTTTGTCCTTGCCGGCTCAAGGGCCTCTGCAGGGAAACGGTTCTGATTGGAGCTAGGGGGAGTTCTGAGGTGACTCGAAGATACTTGGTTTGTTAATTGTTCTTTCTAACGCACTTTTGCAACAATCCCTTCTAGGCTTGGATGCTAAAAATATTTTTAGCGCGAATAGATTCTTCCACGGGCTCGATCTGTAGAACTTGAGTTTGGGATAAGATTTTGTAAATTGTGGTTTTTAAACCTATCGCGGTTGGATACAAAACTAGAATGTTATCATAGCCAATAACGTTTACGTGGAGTTGAGGCGGCTTTGTTTGCTTGGTGAACTTAACGACAAATTTTTGGTTGAAACTATAAATCTCTTGCGGCCGGAGTGTCCGGCGCGTTAACTTATAGCTTTCTGCAAAATGTTCCAATATTTGAGAAATCTCTATGGTTTTTAGCCCTCGCTGCGCAAGCCCTCTTTGCAACGCTAATTTTATTTCTTGGGGACTTAAGTTTACGTTCTCGTTGATAATCGTGAAATAAAATAGACTCTTGTTTTCCTTGCTTATTTTCCACGCTTTAATAATTTCAATATATTGCACGTTTGTTATTGTTTGATCCTGGCCAATGCGCAGCGAAAGGACATTGGACTCTGCTCTGTTTTTAGGATGTTGTTGGAAGGCAACGATCTCTTCTATTGTTCGCGCTGCTCCCTGCTGTTTTGCGGCTTTGCCCGCGCCATATTGGATCAATTCTTGAGCCGTTTCCTTAGAAATGATGTATTGGGGAAATGATACTGAAAGTAAAGAAATAGCGTCTTCCAAGGTCAAAGAACTCTCGCCATAAACCGTAGCTTCTCCCAAAGCAATTAAAAAGTCTTGCCCAAAAGTTTGTATTGCCGCAGGAATCGCGTCTCTTCTTTGTTGCAAACTTCGTGCATAGAGAGTTTTTAGCTGTTGCAGCTGGTTTAGAGAGCGCGTTAATTCGTTTTGCGGCAGATACGCGATCACTTTGATCAATTCTTCGGGGCTATATTTAATTGCCTCAGGGGGACCAACCTCATTGTTGGCCAATAGCATCGTTAATTTGAGAAATCGTATCGCTCTGCTCACTTGTTCTTGTTGATCGGGATTATTGCTTTGTTCGAGCGGTTTTTTCTGTCGAGTTTCTAACTCTAAGAGCAAACTTTCAATGGGGGGCAGCAGAGCCGTATTTTTTAAATAGTTATTTTCAAGGTAACTATTTATTAAAGGGTGTAATAATAGAAGAGCTCCCCCAATAGGCACAACGAACGATAAAGGTAGGCTAAAAATAAATGCGGTAATAAACCAGGGCACTGCCAAGAATAGACCCGACATTGCCGTAAATGTAGCCTTGAGCGCATGTTTTCCAATTTGATCTTCCTGTCCACCCGGCAAAAGTACGCCCCATTTTTTGTGCACATAGTAAAATAGTAAAAATAATATTGTAGTAACCGATAAGGAAAGTGAAGCGATATAGATTATTTTACCGATGAAATTGTCCGGCGGGTTAAATAGAAAAAGCCCTAGAAAAATTAATAACGCTGCGATAGCTCCCGATAGGCCTGTTTCAATGAATCCAATTTTAGTTATGGACTTGGAAAACATCTTGCACAACAGGCTTGCTCCTGAAACTACAGATAAATCCAATATTGGGGGCGCAGCAGAAACTGTCCTATGTTTTTTCTGAGAAGTTTTAGGACGGACCTGAAGGATGGAGATTCTTTCTTCTTGATTCTCAATGCTGATTGCAAATTCAATGTCTAGAGGGTAGCCATAATAATCTTCCAG
>JAHFBY010000014.1 GCA_023249835.1 Elusimicrobiota bacterium
TTGTTCAGCTCAAGCGCCAGACCCAAGACGTCGAACCCCGGCCCTAAGTTGGATGTGGAGGCAGGGACCTGCGCGCGGACTTTTGTATATTTAAACCGCAGCGACATGGAACAGCTCCATTTTTTGAATAAAGGCGCGGGCCGCTTCCGCGGGATTTTTTTGACCGCAAACCGCGCGCACCGCGGCCACGCAGGGAGCTCCCGCCTGCAATACCAATTCTAAGTTTTGCAGATCAATGCCGCCGATGGCGACGAAAGGAATTTGTAGGTTTTGACTATATTGTGCAATGAGTTCCAGGCCTACTGGGTTATAATCAGGTTTGGTTGGGGTGGCGAAAACGGGTCCACAGCCCAAGTAATCCGCGCCCTCGTCCTGGGCTTTTAGAGCTTGTTCTAAAGAATGAGTCGATAACCCTAGGACGAAATCAATTTCTCCATTGGCTTGTAGATAGGCGTTGACTATGCGGCGGGCAGCGGGCAAGGGTAAGTCATCTTGGCCAAGATGCGCTCCGTCTGCGCCTGCGGCCAAGGCAACATCTAAATGGTCGTTTAAAATAAAGAGCGCACCCATTTTGCGGCAAATTGGGGTTAACTCTAACGTCAGTTCGTACACGTTTCTTTTAGAGAGGGTTTTGTCACGAAGTTGGATAATATCCGCGCCCCCTTCTATTGCGCTCCTTACCATGAATCGATAATCGGTTTGTTGCCGCGGCGGCGCGGTGATACAGTAGAGACGGCTTTTTAATAGTTTATCTTTTTTCTGTTTCATGCGAATATTTCATTCCCCAAAATTTTGCGTATAAAGCCATTGTCTTTTTTTCTAAAGTGTAAGTCCGGAAGCGCACACGTTTGAAATCCGCAGAACTGCCGGGCTCAAAGACCTTGCCGTACTCTTCTAAGACGCGCAAGGACTCCTCGCAACGTCGGAAATTAGCGGCGATGAGGTTGCCTAAATGCTGCCGGTTGGACTCTTCTTCCATATTTGCGCCTGCGTCTGTTTCCGCGTCCCTGGAGTCCACAAGCTGCGGGTAGTTCTTCCGGGTGATCTTATCCAGGGCGTGGCGTTCTTTGCGCAACGCTTGAAATAACAGTTTATGACTGAAGAGGAAACGCGCCGTGTCTTCGAGCACTCTAAATCCTTCCCTTGCTCGATTCAAATTAGCGTCCAACAGTCGTAAAACCACATCTTGGGCCATAACTTTATGCCGGCCTATAAGCGTTTAAAACATTCTCTATAATGCGGGTAGTGGACAAACCCCGAATCATAGGAATGCGAACAACTTGGTCCACGTCTTCCCAGCCAATGATCGAACCTTCTTTCCAATCGCCGCCCTTCACTAAAATATTAGGTTTTAGTTTACGGATGGTTTGGGCCGGGGTAGGTTCGTTAAAAATAACGATATAGTCTACGCAGGCAAATCCGGCAATCAATTTCGCCCTGTTTTTTTCATCAACGATAGGACGTTGGGGGCCTTTAATCGCTTTAACCGAACGATCGGAGTTAAGCCCTACGATTAAGATGTCGCCTAAATTCTTAGCTTTTTCAAAAACGCTTAAATGTCCCGCGTGCAAGAGGTCAAAACAGCCGTTGGTAAAAACAATTTTTTTGGATTTTTTAAGCGGTTTTAGAGCTTTTGCGAGCTGTTGTAATGTTAGCAGCTTGTTTTTTGCAGTGCCCGCCATTGCCAGAGCTTAGTTTTCGCCGCTAATGATGTGTTTTCCGATAAAGTTGGTGGTCACATCTCCATAGCGGAAGGCATCGTGCTTTAAAACTTTTTCATGGAACGGGGCCGTAGTTTTTACGCCCTCAAGAGAAAATTCTTTTAAGGCGCGCCGCATCCGCAAAATTGCAGACTCGCGATCGTTATGGTGCACAATAATTTTAGCCAGCAACGAATCATAAAATGGAGGAATGGTGTAACCGGCGTAAATATGGCTATCAATCCTGATCCCCGGCCCGCCGGGCATGACGAGGTGTTCAATTTTGCCGGGGTTGGGCACGAAATCGCGATCCGGATCTTCCGCATTGATACGACATTCAATGGAGTGACCTTGGATGCGGATATCATCTTCATCAAAGTCCAATCGTTCTCCGGCAGCCAGCAGTATCTGCCACTTCACTAAATCTAAGCCGGAAATCATTTCTGTGATTGGATGTTCGACTTGAATGCGGGTGTTCATTTCCATAAAATAGAAATTGCCGTCTTTATCTAATAAAAACTCGACTGTGCCAACGGTTTCGTATTTCACGGCTTCGGCAATTCGCTTGGCAGCTTTATACAGGTTTTTTCTGATTTTGGAATTAACCGCGGGGGATGGAGTTTCTTCAATCAGTTTTTGGTGCCTTCTTTGTACTGAACAGTCTCGTTCCGGCAGAGCAACGACCTTGCCTTTTTTATCACCAAGGATTTGGACTTCCACGTGCCTGGGCTCTTCAAAAAATTTTTCCAAATAAACGTCGGGGTTATTAAAGCCCAGCTTTGCTTCGTGGGAGGCCAGTTTAATGTTTTCTAAAAGCGCTTCTTCATGAGAAACGATTCTCATCCCTTTACCGCCCCCGCCTCCAGCGGCTTTAATGATGATGGGGTATCCAATCCTGCGAGCCAGTTTGGCCAGGTCTGGATCGTTGGGGTCAACGCAGTTTTCTGAGCCTGGAATGAGTTCTAGCCCTGCTTTTTGCGCTATCTTTTTAGCTTCAATCTTGTTGCCCATGCTGGCAATGGATTGTCTTTTGGGTCCGATAAAGGTGAGTCCATGCGCTTCGCAAACTTCGGCGAAGTCTTCGTTTTCCGATAGGAAACCATATCCGGGATGAACTGCGTCGGCTCCCGATATTTCGCAGGCAGAGATGATGCTGGGGATATTTAAATAGCTGTCCGGCGCCGGGTTGGGGCCTATGCAAATCGATTGGTCCGCGTATTTAGTGTGCAGGCAATCGCGGTCGACTTCTGAATGTATCGCCACAGTTTGAATTCCCAATTCTCGGCACGCTCGGATGACGCGAACAGCAATTTCTCCGCGATTGGCAATTAATATTTTTTTAAACATAATCAGGTTTTAAAAGTATCGCTAACTTCTGGCTCTACGCTATAAAGCTCTTGTCCGTACTCTACGGGATCGCCGTCGCGTAAGAGCATGCGCACAATGGTTCCGGTTACGGTAGAAAACACTTCTTTTCTAATTTTCATCGCTTCCACAATGGCGACCCTCTGCCCATTGGTGATATGTCCGCCTTCCACTACCAGGGGGGGGCGATCCGGCCGCGTAGCGCTATAGAAACGCCCTACGATTGGAGAGCGGATGGACACGAGCTTGGGCGTTTCAGGAGTTTCAGATTTTTCTGAAACTGCTGTAGAATTTTTAGTCAAGGTCGGTGAAACCGACCTTGAAAAAGAAAATTTCCGTCCGTTCTTTTCCAAACTGACATATTCTAAATCTGTAGTTTCAATATAATCTAAAAGTTGTTTGATACCGGTTTTTTCCATAGGCATTGAATTTTTAGCGATTTCAGGACGTTCTCTCTTGTCGTTGTCTTTCAAGAGTTCATCAGGCTATACTCTCTCCACATACTCTCCAGTTCGCGTGTCAACCTTGATTGTGTCGCCTTCTTTTATAAAAAGAGGGACCGTGACTTCTACCCCTGTTTCTAAGGTTGCCGGTTTAGTCATATTGGAAACAGAGTCGCCCTTGATGCCCGGCACGGTTTGAGTGACCACCAACTGCACTGATGCGGGCATGTCTAAACCTAAGAACTCCTCGTCTAGATAAAGCGCGTCCACCTCTACGTTTTCTTTTAAGAATTTCTCCATACCGTCTAGTTTTTGTAACGAAACAGAAATTTGATCATAAGTTTGCGAATCCATAAATGTGTAATTGGAGCCTTCAATATAAAGGAATTGTTTTTTTTTGCGGGTGAGCGCGACATCCCGAAACTTCTCGCCGGATTTGAATGTTTTTTCTATGATGGAGCCGGTACGGACATTGCGCATTTTAGTGCGCATGACAGCGCCCCCTTTTCCAGGTTTATGATGTTGGAACCATAGGACTTGGTAAACAGAGCCCTCATCTTCAAAAATTACCCCGTTTTTAAAATCCGCCGTTGAAATCATGTTTTACAATCCTTCCTTTTCATTCGCAACCGTTAAAATGCGAGATCCATTTTTTGTCACTAAGAGCGTGTCCTCAATGCGCACACCAAATTCGCCGGGCAAATATATTCCTGGTTCCACGGTTACAATCATTCCTGCTTTGAGCACTTCTTTGGAGTTTATTCCTAGTCGAGGCGGTTCATGGATGTCAATGCCAACACCATGTCCAGTCCCGTGAGTAAAAAAATCTTCGTAGCCTTCATCTTTAATAAGGCTTCTACAAATATAATCAATTTCACCCGCAGTAACGCCGTCCCTGATAGCAGCCATTCCCGCTGCTTGAGATCGGCGAACAATATCATAAATTTTGGCGAATTTACTTGAAATTTTACCAAAAAAGGTGGTTCGCGTCAAATCTGAGCAATAGCCGTCAATGCGGCATCCTAAGTCCGTAAGCACAGTTGAATTGTTCATTAACTTTTTGTCCGTGACCACGTGATGGGGAAAAGAAGCATGTTCGTTAAAAGCCACTATGGTTTCAAAAGCAATTTTAGGGGAGCCTAAGCGATGAAAAAAAGATTCCAGATTATAAGCAAGCTCTTTTTCGCTTAACCCGGCGCGCAAGTTTTTAAAACATATCTTAGAGGCTGTGGCGGTAATGCGGCAAGCTCGCTCAATGGATTGGATTTCAAGAGCATCTTTTATCATCCTTTGTTTAAGAATGAATCCGGGCAATTCTATCCATTCTGATTTCATTAGAGACTGGAGTTGGTGAAAAAGTTCTACGGTCACTTTAGAAGGGTCATAGCCAATTCGTTTGACTTTGCTTTTGAGTAAAAGCTGACCAAGCGATTTTAAAAGGCCGGCTTCTGCACGAACTTCAATTTTATCGTTTGCGGTTAGATCCCTAGCTTGACCGGCTAAAAGCGCCGGCGCAAACAAGACGTCGCCTTGGGCGCTGACCAGAGCAAAACAACCTTCAGAGGGAAAAGCAGTGAGATAGAAAAGATCGGATTGGTCAAAGATAACATAGGCATCTATTTTGTTTTCTTCCAAATGGCGGCGGAGCGCGTTGCGCCGCATCAGATAGGGTTGTTTTTTAGGTCGGCGCATATTAACCATGAATTTCTATTATACAACAAAACAGAAATAGGGGCGCGGTGGCGCGTAGAAAAAAATGACAAAGTTTTTCAATTGACAGAATTGGGTTCTTAACTTATATATATATTGATTATGAAAATGCTTCGATCTGTTTTTCTTTTTATGGGGCTCATTTTTTCAGGGGTTGCGCAAGCGTTATGCGCCAGCGCCATATTGACCGCAGTGGTAGGCAAGGTCCAGGTCCAGCACCTTGGGGAAAACTCTTGGATTCCCGCCCAAAATGGGATGGTGCTTGCAGCCGGAGATAAAGTGTGGACCGGCAGGCAAAGCCGGGCCTTAAGCTTAACAGAAAGGGGCGTTCGCATTCTTATTAAGGAAAAGACAGTATTTCAGCTAAGCCAATTGGGGCCAGACGATTGGACTTTTGAACAAAAAGAAGGCAAAGCCAGGGTAACTGCGCCTAAGCTAAGCGCCGGACAAAGACTTTCAGTGCGCACGCCAACGGCTGTATGCGCTGTGCGGGGAACAGATTTTCAGGTTACGGTAATGTCAGACCAGAGCACTATGCTTGATGTGTTTGAAGGGGTAGTTGGTTTTAAAGATGCGGTGAATGCCGCGCCGGAAATACCGGTTGAAATAAATCAGCGCAGTCAGGTTAAGTCTGGGCAAGCGCCTAGTTCGCCGCAAGCTGTTCCTGAAGGAGTGCGCCAAGCGGCTCAACAAGAGAGAATTCAAGTCGATAAGATCCAACAGCGTGAACAACCGGGTTTAAACCAGCAAGGAGGCCAACAGCCAAACGAGCGCAATCGCACTAGTCCTGAGGAACGCAAAGAAAATACCAATGGACAAGAACCTCCGAAAGAAGGCGGGACGAAAGATCAAGGCAAAGGTGGACCGGGGTTAGAGCGGAATGGTGAGAGGGGGGCGGGCAGTAATTTTGCTTCTCGCGAACTTAAGGCGCAATTTAAAAGTGAAGTTATGCGGGAAGTCGGACTAGATTTACATCGTGAAAGCATTGAGTCCAAAGCTGCATTTGATTTGCAATCCAGTCAATATGAAGAGTCAAAAACTTTAATTGACGCTTTTGGGCAACGGGTTCGTTTAGAAGAGTATGTCACTCGTCCCTCGCCTGAATCTTTTAAGTACGTGGTTTTAAATCATCGTGACAATCGATTGGACCAGGGTTATTTTGAAGTAGTGGCCAATAAGTCTCTACCTCAGAACTTAGAGGATGCTGGAAATCTGTGGTTTTCTCAAGGCGATACTAAACCTGAGTTTTATGCAGTTAAACAGCGTTTTTATATGACCAATAGTAACGACAGCGTTCTGGCCATTGCCTTAGATGGTGATTCTCGCAGGATGACCTTTCAGAAACCTCAATTTAATTCTAACGGAGAGATTACAAACGTAACAAATAAAATAGGTTTCCAAACCATGTTTGACCATAAGTATGAGTTTATAAATGGAAATCCACAGGCGCTGGAACGTTTATGGATAGACACCACTTTTCGGCCAAGAGATAACGGGGTGTTATTTGGGGTTTCGGTTAGCGGCATGATGTGGCATATGCGTCCGGTATTTGTTGAGCACTTTGTGCCGGGGCAAGGCGCGCAATATGGCTATTGGGTAGATACGTTCCTGACCAATAACGGATCAGGGAACACGGCGACCGGAAAATTTGTAATTTCAGAATATCAAACTGATCCCAATATCTATTTGGCTAAGTTTAGAGAAAACCAGTCCTACATCAATTTTGTGGATACTAATGGCAATGGTCGTTTAGATCGGGGCGAGAGTTTTGACGATATCAATAGAAACGGAACCTGGGACCCAGGCGAGCCCTTTGAAGATATTGCGCAGTTTGGATTGAACGGCACTCCGGATAATTCCCGTATGTTTGATGGTTTAGGGGATACCGTTTACTTTTCAGATAAAAACCGTGACGGCATAAATAATGATGGGGTTTCCGGCTCTGATCCGTTTGGCGTGGCGCGCAACCCTTGGGCGAGAAAATCAATTGAAAATATCATAGTTAGCGATGACGGGCAGATCGCGGATTTACGCAGTTTAGGGTTAGGGGACATTGGCGAAGGTTCAAACGATCAGGGGCGTATTGGGAGAGCGTTTGAAAAGTTGAACTTTGAGCAGGTGATGAGGAGTTCGGAATTTGCTGATCCGGTTAACGGTAAAATTGACGTGGTGCTTACGCCCAGAGTTTTGCTCAGAGCCGGAGTGATCCAAGCGCAAATTAGGGGAAATCAACCGATTGATCAGCGAAAATAAATGAAAAAAATTATCCGATTTTATTTCTTGATTATGGTTTTAGGAAGCTCGGCAGTTGCGGAGGCAAAAGTAGAATTTGTTCCAGTGAGCCAAATTCGGTTATTAGGTGGGCAGGTTTTCTTTGATGGGAAGAACACCTCCATTACCGGCAACGGCGATTGGCTTTTTGCGCCGGGATTTAAATTTGGCGAAAAATTTTCTTTAGTATCCAGCGTTAACGGCGAGTATCGTCGGCTGCGCGAAGTTCAAGAATTGATTGGCGGCAGCTATTTAACGCAACAGACGCTTGAGAACACCTCCATCGTTAAAGGGATATATAACTTTAACGATAATTGGAAAGGGAAGTTTAAGGGTTCTTACCGCAACCAACTGCTGGTAGAAAGCGCGGACGAGTCGCTGGGCAATGGTCTTTTTGATAATAATAAAATTGGGTTTGGAATGGAGATGGAACGTACCGGATCATTTTTTCGGTCTTTGCGTTTAAGCTTGGATCCGTATGCAGTTCGCTTTTTGCGGTATACCAGCCTTTCTTCCGGATCTAGTTCTGCCAGCGAAATTTCTTCGGGAGACGATCCGCTTGACTTTAATGCCTATGACGCGGCAGTTTCAGTAGAAATGTCTCCGTTGCGAAAGACAATGATTCAGAGCTATCTATTAAACTCTTACCGTATTTTTACAGATCAAAAAAAAGTGACAGTTTCCGGCACGTATACGAGTGAGGCGCGTAAAGATGAATATGTTTATGGCACGCTAAGCGTTTTACAGCAATTGCCGGACTGGAGCTTTATTCAACTGCAAAGTATGGCGGGATTAGGGTTTTCCGCTCAATACTTAATCAGTTCTCAGCATAATTACGATGCTTCTAAAACGCGGTTTAACTCTAACTACTACGACTACCAGGAGTTTCACATCACTCCTCGATTGGGCGCCAAATGGCGAGATAAACTTGAGTTGTCGGTTGCATATGATTACGCTCAGCGCAACTATAACCACCGGGTAGTGCAGAATTCCGAAGGGACTTACGGCACTGACCGGATTGTGTTGGACAATCAAAGCGTCAGTTATTCCCTGAAGTATCCGCTCCTTTTAGGCTTTAGCGTTGTCGCCGAGGGAGTCTGGCGGCAGTCTGTTTCCAATATGACCTACGAAAGCACCTACCGATACAACTATTCCGCCGAACATTATTTCGTCGGTTTTTCTTGGGACCTATAACTATTGTCAGCGGCCTTTTGGGCTATCCCTCTATCTCTTCCGATTAATAAATTAATTTGGGTGCGGTTGCCCCTGGTCGCTTTGATCCTTGTTCTGCGCGCTTCCGTATTGTATACTTTTATAAATAGTATGAGCGCCTGCTGTATTGTTTATGTTACTGCACCCAACCCCAAAGAAGCAAGCAAGATATCTGTTGCGCTCGTGCAAGAACGACTTGCGGCTTGCGTGAACGTTGTTCCCGGGATTAAGTCCTATTACCGGTGGCAAGGTAAAATTGAAAAGGGCAGGGAAACGCTGTTGATTATAAAGACTAAACGGTCGTTAATAAAATCTTTAGTAGGGCGAATTAAAGAAATGCATGTTTATAGTCTTCCGGAAGTGGTGGCATTGTCCGTGGTAGATGGAAGCCCGGAGTATTTGAAATGGGTTCAGGAATCAGTGAAATAAATTTATGCAGCAAGAAAACGAAAACCCTGTTGTTGAATTGTCTTCCGCTAAGTTTTTAATTGGCTGCTTAGTCGTATCAATCGCCCTCTTTGCATCCGTAAAATTTATTGCGTTGCCTCAATGGTTAATTGCGTTAGAAGTGGCGCTGACGATTCTAGCGTTGTTCCTTTTTGGTTCCATTCGCTACCGCTTAGATAAAAATGCCTTGACGTATGGATCTGCCCTGATCATTGTTTCTACTTTTTGGGGCCTCTGGTGGGAAGGATCTCAACTAAAAATTGAATTTACTCAACAAGGGGCAACTGCGCTCTGGCCTTTTGTTCATCACCACTTTTTGACGCTGCACGGTTTAGACCAATTGGTTCATGCCGATACCATGCTGTTTATATTGGGGTTAACCTATTTCGTTTCCGCCATTGCGCAAACAAGGCTATTGGAAAGCGTGAGTTTCGGTATTTTACGAAAAAATAACGGTAGAGTTTTCCCAACTTTAGCAATTATCATTGCGCTGGTTAGCTTTTTATCCGGTATTTTAGACGGCGTTTCTATGATTGGGCTTATGATCCGCATATTGGTCATTATTCTTTATTTAGCAAAAGTTGAGGATGATGCGGTCATTTTTGCGGTTATGGTTTCAACCGTGATAACCACGGTTTGCGGGATCTGGCTGGCTTATGGCGAACCGCCCAACTTGATTATGAAGTCCAACCTGCACCCACATTTGGATAACATATTTTTTTTAAAATATTGTATGCCGGTCGCAATATTGAGTTATTTCATTGTAATGTGGAACGTGCGCAAAAGGTTAGGCAAGCTCACCATTCCAATGAGGGAGTTGGATATATTGGATTCACATACCCAAGACGTGCGTTTTTTACAAGCTTCCCGGCATGGGGAGGTGTTGATCGCTACCGAGTTTGCCCTGGCCCATCGCGCTGAATTGGGGGACCGCGCAGACGCAGTTGTGCACCGCCTTCACCAGGGCGAACCTTTTGGTTCTGCTTTGATGCGCGAGTCTATTCCCGATTCAGTGCGCAAAATGCTCTTAGGAAAATATGTTTCCGAAGATATGGCCGAGGTTTTAGACCAACACTATAGCCACGTGGTTCTCGACAATAAAGAAGGCGTGGACATTTATGGGGAAAAGATTCGCGTCATTTTTAAATCGATCAGCCCGGACCGTGTCCGGGCGCAACGGATTGGAATCGTTTCGTTCATTCCCTTCATTGGTCTGCTCATTGCGCATGGCGTTGACCATCATTTGCCGCTTTTTTTCGCGTCGTTTGCCGGTTTTTTTGTGGCGTTTTTCGGCGTTTACTCTAGAGAGAAAATGCGCAAACTGATCTTACACGAAGCAAAAGTTGAGTATCTGGAATATCTCTTTTTGTTGCCCCTTTTTCTAGCTATTACCCTGCTTCAGAAAACAGGGTTCTTTGCGCAACTTTCAGTTCTCCTGTTAGTCGGCATTGACAAGTTGGGGGTGGCAATCATTTCCTTCATTCAGTTTTCTGGCGCTGTGTTTCTCTCCGCGCTTTTAGACAACAACGTTGTCGCTGATTTTGCTAGTCGAGCTTTACATAACATCGATATTGGGCTGCTCCATTTATTTTCCATGGCGCAAATCGCGGGTTACGCAGCCGGCGGTTGTTGGACGCATATCGGCAGCGCGCAGTCAGTGGTGGCCTATGCGTTTATCCTCAAACAAATCAATGATCGCATTACTCCATTTCAATGGATCAAGTTTATGACCCCGATAATTTTTGAGATATTTTTGATGATGATTGGGGTTATTTACATCATGACCCATTTTCTCCATCTTGGATGACTTGCCCGTGCTTAAGGAAAGGATAGATGGCTGAAGGAGCGGGTAAACTTATTATGGCTGTGATTACGGTGGTAGTGGGCGCATTGATCGGCAGCTTTATTGGCGGGTTTATTGGACACGTGTTCCCGAGCGGCGCGGTGCATGACTTGTTTGCCAAAGAAATTACGGCCGGGCTTGAGCCCACCTTATTGAACTTAAGGGTGGTGGAATTTACTTTTGGGTGTATTTTTAAGTTCAATGTACCTTCGGTCATCGGCATTGTTTTAGCGGCTTATTTGTTGCGCAAGGTGGCAAAATAGATAATTATGCAAACAGACTTAAACCCGCAAGAGCACATTAGAGGTCGAGGCGCTTCGCATAACCCGCCGAATCGGTTTAATCCCATCATTGTGGAGAGGGATAACGATTCTTTAGAGCCGGGACCCGCGCCGGCCACCCAGTTTTTTACCGACACTTCCCGAACTATATTGGCTTATAACGAGAGTCCTGACATCCCATTTCGTTATAGTTTAAACCCTTATCGCGGATGTGAACACGGGTGCGTTTATTGTTACGCCCGTCCCACGCATGAATATTATGGTCTTTCGCTAGGACTGGATTTTGAAACAAAAATATTTGTAAAAATGAACGCGCCTGCGCTTCTTAAGGAAAGGCTGCTCTACGGCAATTGGGTTCCGCAGGTGGTGGCCATGAGCAGCGTAACCGACCCCTATCAGCCGGTGGAGCGCAAACTGGAAATTACCCGGAAATGTTTGCAAGTTTTTGCCGAGCTTAAAAATCCGGTGGCGATCGTCACTAAAAATAAACTCGTGACGCGCGATTTGGATTTGTTGATCCATTTGAGTCGAG
>JAHFBY010000296.1 GCA_023249835.1 Elusimicrobiota bacterium
TTTTCCTTAATATCTATATCAAGACTTCCTGTCCCTTTTCTCCGGTGCGCACCCGTTCGACATTTTCCAACGGGCTAATAAATATTTTTCCGTCACCGATTTCGCCGGTTTTATTGATTTCGATCAAAACGCCGACCGCCCTTTCCACATCTTCTTCAGGAACAAACAACGTGACCATCCTTTTGGGCAGGAAACAAATTCCTGCGATCACTTCCTTAGACTGGGAAAGATACTGCAATCCTTTTTGCCGGCCGCGGCCATAGACCCGATGAACCGTAAAAGCGTTGAACCCTTCTTCTAAGAGCTTAGCTTTTGTTTTTTGCCACTGATTGGACCGGATCACTGCGATAATTTCTTTCATGCAATACCTCTTTTAAGTACAAAAAAAATAGGGCGTTTCCATATCGATCCTTAAGACCTTATGGAAACACCCTTGTTCCAATCGTTAACGAACTCTTCCCTGAATACGTTAACTTTTTAATTTCTTTTTTATATTATAACAAAATATTTGAAATAAGTAAAATGAGTTGTTTCTAGTTATTAATTTCAGCTTTCCAAAACTCTAAAGGCGAGCGAATAATGGAATGCGCGTTAGGTTCGGCTTGAGAATAGGGCTCTTTCCTATATTTCCGTGCGAACTTATGGCAATCCCAAAACTCCGGCAGGCTCAAGACTAAGTGATACATCGCCAGAGACTCGTTTCTCTTTCCGTCTAAATCGTATATTTTTCCTCTTTCTAAAAGAGCCATCACCTTCCAACCTGCAAATTCCGCGGGAGCGTTGGACGCGGCTATAAAATAAGTTTGGGCGCGGTCTAACTGTCCGCTGTTTTCTGCAGCTAACCCAGCGTGATAGTAGACCTTGGCCAAAAGTTTTGAGGATTGGGCGGTGTTGCCGCTATGTTCAGCGCGACGAACAGCGGCAGCGATGTAAACATCCGCCAAAACCATCACTTCCGCCCATTTCCGTTCATAAAAATTGATTTGAATTTCACACCATTTAAAGAGAGGGCTTTCCGGATAAACGCGGTAAAGGTGCGCGAGCTTTAAGCGCGCGTCCGCCATGCGGTTCTCATCCATAGCCGCGTTCCAAAGAAAATAAGCGGCTTCAATGCCCACCAATTTGCTGCGGTTTTCCGCGAGTTCCAATTTTTCAATCGCAGACTGCTTATTTCCGCGAATCATAAAAGAAGAAAGCGCTTTTAATAGCGGCCCTAACGTGGAAGCGTAATACTCATACATCCCTATTCCTAAATTGGATTCATAAACCTGCGGATCCAATTCAATCGCTTTTTGTACCAGCTCTAACCCTTTTTTACCGGAAAAATAGGCCCGCAGCCACTGTTTCCGCGAAACGTGATACCAGCCTTTTGCGCCTAAAGCCCCGCCCCAATAAAGATAAGCTACGGCTCGGTTTTCTCTATTCTTCGCGTAAACCTTTGCCACGCGAATCGTCTCATCCGCGCGAATGAGCAAGAGCCGTTCCAAGTTATTGTCTCTTTTCAGCAAGCTGTCGTATGAAAGGTTGTACCAAGTGTTCATAACGCGCAAAAAATAAGGCGCAGGGTGACCCGGCGCTAACTGTTCAGTTAAAGATAAATGATGTTCGGACAGGTTAAAGTCCAAATTATATGTGGCGGTTGCCGCCTGGGAAAGGTGGGACTCAAGTTCCACCGGGATAGGCAGAGACCTGGCCTTTATCGGGACAAGAAATCCCATTAAAAGACAGAAAACAATTGCGTAAAAACGGACCATAGCTTATTTTTTTTAGTATATCCTTTATCGCGTTGCAATTCAACCGATGAATTGATAAAATCATTTTTTATGACTGAATTTAGACGCGATCCCCTTACCCACCGTTGGGTCATTACTGGATTTATTGATAGCGATAGACCGGAAGAACTCATTCCCACCCTAAAGCGAAACCCTCCGGAACATTGTCACTTTTGCGAAGGCAATGAACATTTTACTCCTAAAGAAACCTACGCACACCGCGCCGAAGGCAGCGTTCCTAACCGTCCTGGTTGGGATATTAGAGTCGTGCCCAACCGTACCACGGACCTGCGCATCCGCGAACTGCAAAAAAGAGGTCAAGGGGGCATCTATGACTTGCAAAACGCTTCGGGGATACACGAAACTATTGTTGAAACTCCTAAACATACTAACCGATTTTCCCAGCTTCCGCTCGCGCAAATGGTTAAAGTTTTAAAAACTTATCAAGATAGGTATGAAGAGCATAAAAAGAACCATCTGCTCAAAGGCGTGCTCATATTTCGCAATCAAGGGCGCGGCGGAGCCTTGGTTTTTGAACATACCCACTCGCATATGATTTCGCTGCCTTTTATACCAAAAACAGTAGAAAACGAGTTGAAAGGAGCTAAACGGTTTTATGACCTTAAAACCCGATGCATTTTCTGCGATATGGTTAGCGAAGAAAAGAAAATTAACCAGCGCATCCTATACGAAAATGACGATTATATAAGTTGGTGCCCATTCGCGGCGCGGTTTCCCTTTGAAGCATGGATCATCGGCAAAAGCCATCAATCCGAATACAGCAAAACTGATCCCGCTACCTTTGAAAACCTGGCGCGCGCCATTAGGTTCACTTTGTCGAGCATAGAAAAAGTAGTCGGAGACACCCCTATCTCCTTTGTCATCCACTCCGCTCCTCTGCGGTTTGACGTGACCGAAGACTATTCCTATGTTCCCAATGTTTATCACTGGCACATTGAAATCCTGCCGCACGCGCTGCCCGCCGGCGGTTTTGAATGGGGAGGCGATTTTTTCCTTTCGCCGCCAACGCCGGAACGCTGCGCAAAAGTATTAAAAACCATGGGGGATAATTAAAGAGTTTCGTTTAAGTTCTTCGCTTAAAACCAGCTTCATGAAAAACCGTCGGATAGCAGAATTATTTTTGGAAATGGCTGATTTATTGGAGTTGGCCCAAGAAAACCGCTTTAAAATTCGCGCCTTTCAAACCGCCGCGCAAACGCTTTCCGACCTCGCTACCGACATTGAAGAGAACGTTAAGTCCCGCACCCTAAAGTCACTACCGGGGATCGGCGAAGGTATCGCCAAAAAAATTGAGCAGTTCTGCCAAAGCGGCGAGATTCAAGAGCATAAACAGTTGCGCGAACAGTTCCCAGCCGGACTCTTAGAGATGATGCGCTTAGCCGGACTGGGCCCAAAAAGAACCCGCCTGCTTTACACCCAACTTAAAATTGACAGCGTGGAAAAATTACAAAAAGCCGCGCAAGCGGGTCAATTAAAAAACATAGACGGTTTCGGTCCAAAAATCGAAGCCAACATCTTGCAAGGCATTCGCTTTCGAAACGCCACTTCCGGAAAAACGCTCTATTGGGACGCCCACGCCGCGGCGCAAACAATTTTAAAGTCATTACAAGAGCGTTGCCGGTCTATTGAATCCTGCGCAATCGCAGGCTCTCTGCGCCGAGGTAAAGAAACCGTTGGCGACCTGGATATCCTATGCGTTTCCAAAAAGCCCAAAGAAGTGATCAACGCATTTACGCAAACTTCGGGCGTCCTTAAA
>JAHFBY010000015.1 GCA_023249835.1 Elusimicrobiota bacterium
TTAAACCACGTAAAATGGTGTCAGAAACACGAAAATGGTGCGTTAAAAGCGCCGGCACTTGGGGCGGCGCTGTAAAAACCAAATAAAGATAGTACCCTTCACGGTTATGTTTAATTTGGTAAGAGAGCCTCCTCCGGCCCCAGGACTCGGTAAAGGATATTTTGCCCTCAGCGCGCGTAATGATGGACTTCACTTTTTCAAATGTAGCGTCGATTTTTTCTTGCGGCAGTTCCGCTGGACAGATAAAGATTGTTTCGTATTTATTTGGCGTCATTTTTACTTTCCTATTTAAAGCCGAAAAAGCATCGGAAGGCATAACTATAACCTTCGTTCCTTTAGGCTATTTAAGATGATTCATACATCATACAATATTCAAGTTCTCAGAATCAATAGAAAACTAAATTTTATTTTTGGGGCCACTGTCGGATCAGTCTCGAAAATGGAAAAAACAGACGTCCCCGTCCTGAACCAAATACTCTTTGCCTTCGGACCGGATTAATCCCTTTTCTTGTAACGCCTTCTCTGATCCCCATTGGTCAACTTCCTTAAACGAATAGATATCCGCGCGAATAAAGCCCTCCGAAATATCGGTATGAATCTTGCTTGCCGCCACAACCGCGCCGGCGTTGCGCGGAGTGATCCAGGAACGAACCTCAGTGGGACCTGCGGTAAAAAAAGTGACCTGATCCAACAGCCGGTAAGACTCGCGCACTAATCGTTCTAAACCGGTTTCTCCTAAACCGAGTTCTGTGCGAAAGTTCTTCCGGTCCTCATCACTCATCTCTAAAAGTTCGGTTTCTAATTTTATGGAAAGAGTTAACCATCCCGCACCCTGCTCTTTAGCCCACAACTCTAACTTCTTAACCGCTTCCGGGTTAGGGCCATCGCCAATGTTTCCCACATACAAAATAGGTTTAGCGGAAAGTAGAAAAAAGGGCCTTAACTCCGCTTCGCTTAATCCGCACAACCTAGCATTTTTTCCATCGTCCAAACATTTTTTAATTTGCTCTAGTTTTTCTAGCTTTTCTTTAGACGTCCGGTCCCCAGAACGAGCCGTCCCTTGGGATTTGCTGATTTGTTTGTCAATGGAATCTAGATCCGCTAAGATCAGTTCAGTCTCAATCACCTGCACGTCCCGCAGGGGATCTACGCTCCCCATGGTATGGACCACGTTTTCATCGTGAAACAAGCGCACCAAATGCACAATCGCGTCCACTTCGCGCACGTGAGAAAGAAACTTATTTCCTAAACCCTCACCCTGACTTGCCCCCTTCACTAAACCGGCAATATCCACGAATTTAATGGCCGCAGGGGTTAGCTTTTCTGGACTAAATAGTTCTGCTAGCCGCGTTAACCTTGGATCTGGAACCGAAACCATACCCACGTTAGGCTCAATTGTGGTAAACGGATAGTTAGATGAGGCCACATGCCCGCTGGTTAACAAATTAAAAAGCGATGATTTGCCCACATTGGGCAACCCAACAATACCTATTTCCATAATGTCACCACCTCTCGTTTCTTCTTAAATTAAAATTAAAGAATCGCATTGTACGATTTCAAAAGATTTTGCGTAGCGCCCAATAATATCCTGAATTTCTGAGCTTTTTTTGCCTTTAATTTTTTTCACATCGCCCGAGTCCATGCTAACCACCCCGCGCGCTAAATCCTTACCGTCTTCAGAGACAATCATCACCACGTCCCCTTTCTGGAAAAATCCATCCACCTTCGTTACCCCCGCCGGCAACAAACTTTTCTTTAAATTTTTTATTGCGTGCCGGGCACCGGCGTCGACCCAAATTTGCCCTCTGGGGATTGCGCCAAAGAGGATCCAGCGATCTTTAGCAGAAAGTCCGCCTTGCGGTAAAAATCGCGTTCCGACGTTTTCTCCTTTAAAAATGTCCGGCAAAACTTCGGGAACAAATCCGCTGGCCACCACGGTCAATACCCCGCTAGCAGTTGCAATTCGAGCGGCGTCCAGTTTAGAGGTCATGCCGCCGGTTCCCAAAGCGCTTTTCTTTCCCTTAACTACCAGACCTTCCACTTCCGGTGTGATTTGCGGAACAATAGAAACCAACTGGCCTTTTCCCCCCAACCCTTTTTGGGCGTGACCCGAGTAAAGACCTTCCACATCCGTTAAAATAACCAGCAAATCCGCATTGATTTTAGCCGCCACCAACGCAGAAAGCCGGTCGTTATCCCCAAACTGAATCTCTTCTACGGCAACCGTATCGTTTTCATTAATGATGGGAATGACATTTAAGTCAAGCAGAGTTAATAGGGTTGAACGCGCATTTAAATATCTTTTTCTATCTTCAAAATCAGCGCGCGTTAAAAGCACTTGCGCTACGAAAATTTTTTGCCGGGCAAAGAGCTGCTCGTAGCGCTCCATCAAAGCCAATTGTCCAATCGCAGCGACCGCTTGTTTTTTGCGTAAATCGCGAGGACGCTGACTTAGGCCCATTTTTTTCATGCCCAATCCAATGGCGCCGGAACTAACCACAATCACCTCGTGACCCGCGCTAAAAAGCGCCGATATCTCATCTACGATCCGGTCCAGAGGCGCGGGAACGTTTTCTGCAACCGCGGTTACAACCCGCGTGCCCAATTTTACGACAACTCTTTTTTTCACCTGATTTTTGACAATACTCTTTTGAAATTTCGCTTGCTTTTCTTCCCGCTATATCTTACCATTTTTAAATCCTAGAATTGATTCGCGACGCAAAAGGGAGTAGAGATTATCGATGTTAAAGAAAATATTTGAAATTTCGCTTGCCCTGCTTGGTCTATCTCTACTCTTGTGGATGGCCCACCGTATCGGCATGCATAACCTCAAAGAAAGTTTTTTACAGCTCGGCCTAGCGCAGGCTATCTTCCTGGTCGCGATTTATGCGTTATCCCAATTTGCTTTTTGCCAAGCCTGGCACGTACTCATGCTTACGGCTAATCCGCACATAAGTTTTTGGCGCAGTTTTAATGCTTACTTGGCCGGAGATGCCTTAAACATGACGGTCCCCTCTGCAAACTTAGCTGGCGAGCCGGTAAAGGCTGCGCTGATGCGGCAGGACTTGACTCTTGAACAAGCGATTTCTTCGGTAACCGTTTATAAATATGCGGACTTTATCAGCATGACCCTGTTCCTGCTAATCGGATGGCTCTTGCATTTTCTAGAGTTCAAACTACCGCTTGCTTGGAACATTGGAGCGGGAATCATTGTCGCTGGCATGTCTGCTCTATCTTTTGTCCTCTACAAAATTCAAAACCACGGAATTTATCATCCCATAGGAAAATGGCTGGGACGATTTAAATGGGTGGGGTGGATCATTTCAAAAATGGAATCCGCCCATTTAATCGATGAATGTATACGCAACTATTATCGACACCACCAAAAATCTTTTGCGTGGTCGGTTTTTTATAATTTTATAGCTTGGTTCGGCGGGGTAATGGAAATATATATATTTCTTCTATTCTGCGGTAAAAAACCTAACCTAAATGCGGCATTAACAATAGAAACATTTTCTATGTTTATCAATAACGTTCTATTTTTTATTCCGGGAAGATTGGGGGTAGGGGAAGGCGGACGAGTGCTGCTCTTTTTCACTTTGGGCTACCCGCAAACTATGGGCCTGACATATGGCATTATACGACGAATCCGCGAATTGATCTGGATCGGGGCAGGGATGGGGATCCTTATCTTTAAACCAAAAACGATTGCGCGCTAATCAGGCTTTTAATTTTTATCCGGTAAAGAATACTTAAATTCATATTCGCTAATTTTGACGGTATCTCCAGGCAAGACCCCAAGCTTTTGCAGCTGGCGTTCAACGCCCATCGCACGCAAAATATTTTGGAATCGGGAAACAGCCTCTTCTTGGCTAAAATTAGTCATATTAATTAACCGTTCAACCTTCTTGCCGCGCACGCGAAAACACTCTTCTTCGCGGAAAACCTTAAACTCATCGGCGAATAAATAATGCGCGTGCGGCGAAAGCGCCGGCTCTTTAACGTCCGGCTCTTGGGCAGGCGAACGTTCTAAAACCCGGACAATTTCGGTGAACAATGTGGGCAACCCGGCGCCGGTAACAGCTGAAATGGCCCAAACTTTTTTACTTTTTAAACTTTTTTTGAACTTTTTTAATTGCACATCTGCGCCGGTACAATCCATTTTGTTGGCCACAATAATACAAGGTTTCTGCGCCAGCTTTTTACTGTATAACGCCAATTCCTTTTTAATGGAGCGATAACACTGCAGAGGGCTCTTGCCGTCAAATCCGGAAATATCAATTAAATGGACGAGAATGCGAGTGCGTTCAATATGGCGCAAGAAATCAATGCCCAAACCCTTGCCCTCATGCGCGCCACTAATCAATCCGGGAATATCCGCCACCACGAAGTTTTTTTCTTTATATTGCGCCACTCCTAAATTAGGCGAAAGCGTTGTGAACGGGTAATCGGCAATTTTGGGGCGGGCGGCGGTAATGCGCGAGAGAAGAGTAGATTTACCGGCATTAGGGTTGCCAACCAGTCCGACATCAGCCAACATTTTTAATTCCAAATCCAGCGTAAAGTTTTCTCCCGGCTCTCCCTTTTCCGCGATCTTAGGCGCGACGTTTCGCGAAGTTTTAAATGAACTGTTCCCGCGTCCTCCGCGCCCGCCCTGCGCCACCAAAAGCGGCTCTTTTTCTTGCACTAAATCGCCTAGCTTTACTCCATCGTTATAAATAATCGTACCGCAAGGCACTTGCACATAAAGATCTAATCCATAGCGCCCATGCTTGTCCCAGGCTTCGCCGCGATTGCCGTCTTGCGCGCGAATATGAGGGTGGTAACTAATGTCTAAAAGCGTCTTTAAATTAGCGTTCGCCACAAAAAAGATACTCCCGCCACGCCCGCCATTGCCGCCGTTAGGTCCGCCCAAAGGAATATATTTTTCCCGGCGAAAAGACAAACAGCCATTTCCTCCGGCGCCCGCCTGCACATAAACTCGAACTTTATCAATAAACATTAATGAAATAATTCCTTAAAAGAATTTATTACTGGAAACGAACTGCGATTTAAATATAGGGTTAGAAGTAAAGACTGGCTAAAGGTCAGGGTTACGCTTGCGGGTAGACGCTAATTTGCATCTTCTTTTTTTTTGCCCATTCAAAACGAACAACACCGTGCACGCGAGCGAACAAAGTGTCATCTGAACCAATCCCAACATTGGTTCCAGGGTAAAACTTAGTGCCGCGCTGACGAACAATAACAGAACCAGCGGTAACTTTTTGCCCACCGAATGCTTTTACGCCCAGCCTTTGCCCGTTGCTGTCTCGTCCGTTTGTTGAAGACCCCTGTGATTTTGTACTTGACATGGTATTATCCTATTAATTTAAAATTATTTTGTAGTTACGATTTCTTTAATTTCCACCTGAGTTAGGTTTTGACGGTGGCCCTGCATTTTCTTATACCCTTTTTTAGGTCGCTTCTTAAAAATTAAAACTTTTTCATTTCGGAATTGATCCACTACCCTGCCAAGAACCTTGCTCTCCGCAAGGTAAGGCTGTCCGATTTGCGCGCCGGACTCATCGCCCCGAACCAAGAGCACCTGCGAGAACTCGACTTCGCTACCCACATCGTTAGGCAACTTCTCTACGTTGAGTTTCATACCTTTCTCAACCTTATATTGTTTGCCGCCAGTTTGAATAATTGCGTACATGATTTAATGATTATAACAAATGCTTTTAAACAGGTCAACCCTTATTTAAAAAACAATTTGATTAATTCCGGCTAAACTTGAATATTTCCACGCCTTCGTTTTTATAGACCAATTTAATGTCTTTATGATCTTCAAAAAACCCTGAATGCATATATTGATCTTCTTTATTCACCCACACATAATAATCCTCCAACAAAGGAACGGCTTGATCATAATAAGATTGAATCTTGTCTTTATAACTATTGCCGGTTATGAGCTGCGGGTCCAAATGCGCTAAAAACGACCCCCAACTTTTATCTAAGTCACTGATATTAAGATGGTCAGCCATCCTTAGTTCATGTTTTATAGTTGTTGAATTTTCCATCCATTTATTATCAAATATGACGCTTGGCTGCAGCGATAAAGTTTTAAGCAGAACAGCCATTCGCTTGAGGTTTTCATCTGTTGGAGTTTTGGAAATAATGGGAAATCCATCTGCAACTTGCAATTTGACACAAGTATATAAAGGAAGCAGCCGGCTGGCCGTAGGCGAGGCCGTTAGAATTTTAGAGTCCGTTTGCACGTTTCTATTAATCCATTGAAATGCATTTTCCCAGGTTCCGGGTAAACCGCAAATTTTATAGTGTTTTTCAGCAAAGCTCTTAACATTGAAAAATGAGAGCACCAAAAGCAAAGTGGTTGCCTGCACTAAACAACCGCTTTTCCATTTATATTTTTTAAAACAGCTCACCAGCCAACCGGAAAACATTATGCTGATAAAAAAATTAACGGGGCGGTAGTATATATCCCTTTGGATATAAAAACCGAGTAAGATATTCATGTTCAACAAAAAAAACGCACCGATCATTGAACTACCTGTCAACAGCCAAAAAACTCTCTCAATTCCCTGATCCTTTAAACCGCTAACAATGCTAAGGATTCCAATGAACAAAACAAAGATTGATCCTATATCGAAACTTCGCGAATGCGTCCAACCGGCGCGCATTACTACGCTGGCATCAGTATGTGATCGCAGAATATATAGAAATATTAAAGATGAAATAAAACCGAACAAGACGGCAACTGTCATGGGCGCTTTATATAGACGCAAATCTTTTCTAATCAATGTGATAATCCAAAATATGCCTATTGCCGACATTCCAAAGGTCCATTCAAAATACCGCACCAATGCTAAAAACCCACCTGAAAAACCAATTAAGGCCGCCCAGCATATTGAACGCTCGCGAGATTTCTCTAAATATAGTACAAGAGCCAATAACCAGGCTAACAAAAATAGAATGGTGAGCAGGGGCGATACAACGCGCGTGAATTCTAGGGGCACTTTCAAAAACCCTAAGTTGATAAACAGCCACAGCCATTTGCCGATCGTAGGGATTGTAAAATCAACATAAATCCCTCTAAAAATATCCGCCAGACAAATGGGAATCAACGCGGGCAACGCATATAACCACGGATTAATTTCTTCGGTAACAAATATTTTCCTAAAAAAAATGTACAGGAGAGGAAACCAAACTCCAAGCAAACCAAACGATATGAATATAAAAGCATCTTGAATTCGAGAAAACGGCAAAGACAAGATCGCTAAAAAATAAAAGTTTACCGCGTCCAATATCCAGGTAAAGAAATCCCTATTCTCTTTAATATAGGGGTCATAAGGAAACCCGTGAATTCTAATTTGATTTACTTTGGAAAAGGGCGTTTCCGCCTCCATCGCGACAGCAGGGATGAGAAAATTAGTTGTTCCATTAAACGGCAGTTTTTCCCATTGATCAGGAAGAGAATTACGAAATTTTCCTCTTTGATAATTGACGTAGCCAAACTCAAATATACCGAGAAAAACAAGAAAAAGAGAGATTATTGCGACAAAACCTATTTCTTTATATTTCCCGATCATTGTTTTAAAAAAAACTAAAGCTTACATTTAGATTTTTCATAATAACTTTTATCGTTTACTACCTCCGGGCGCCACACCGTCATTTCTTTTTCTTTTAGCAAGGCACTATTGATCACTTCCACGCCTTGCATGAACGAATGATCTTGATTAGAGACTTCGTACTTCCAAGCGCCGAAACGCCCTCTAGAGTGAACTTGAACTTTATCTAGCTGCCCTAAAACATTCAACGCTTCATTTCGTTTAAGCGATGGGGTGGGATACCCATAAGGCTCATAGTGATGCCAAAAATCAACCACCGCGTCCCTGGAGTTGATCAACCGGGTGTTGAGAAGTCCCTGGATGACCTCTTCGCTTACGGTCGAATGATTCACCGGCTTATCCGGAGATTCCGAAACTTCGGCCATCAAAGACCAGTATTGATTTATGTCAGGCACATTGTTGGGCGAATAATTTGAAAATACCGTAACCCGGTAAAACGGATTGTTATTTTCCGGGAAATACATCCAGCACTTAGTTTTTAGGTTTTCCGGGGTTTTGCCTTTAAGCCCAATTCCAAAAGTGTGCGTGGAAGAATGGATCAGTTTCTTCGCCGAAGATTTATCTTTTAAGTCCGACATCATCACCAAACGATCCAAAGGCAAAGTGCTGATCAAAATATCATAGTCTTCGCGCTGACCGTTCTTAAATTCAATAATTTTATCTTTTGTTTTTAACTTTATTAATTCAGCGTTAAAAAAAACTTTGCCTTTATCTAACCTTTCGAACAACCTCCTCCAAACTTCCCCTGTCCCCCCTCTCAGCGGAAATTTGAACTTATTATTGGGACCCCAAGAAATATCATCTTTTTCAAACACAATATTTTCCACGATCCGTTTTAAATCAGCCACCGCCACCCGCTCGCTTATCCAACTGTAGGTTAATTTCTCCGGAGGATATGCCCAGACCTTATAATTGTAAGGCATCATAAAAACTTCCGCTATCCCTTTGCCGAATACGGCATGGATCCATTCTTTGAAATTACGCGGTTTCGCTGCGGAATTACGATAAAGGTCAATCAATCCAAACAGGCATTTCAGCATATCCTCTTTAGGCAGGTTCCGAATATTATTTTGGAACGGATACGGCAAGAAACGGTCTCTGATCCAGACCCAGGAACTTCTTTCATGATAGAGGCATTCGCCGTTCAGTAAAGAGTCTACAACTTGATCAAAATATTTATAATGCGAAAACTGAACGTGCCCGCCCACGTCCCAGGTAAAGCCATTTTTATCTACAAATGAGGCTGCCAACCCTCCGGGATAGGCCAATTTTTCATAGACCTTAAAGTTGTCGTGTTTTAATTCCTTTAACCTCCATGCTGCGCCCAATCCGCATGGGCCTGAACCTAAAATAACGATCTTAGGGTTGGATTTTTTTTTCTTCATGACGATTTGAAATGGACTCGAACTGTTCCCTAAAATCAAACACCTCTCGAACTGCCGGCAAACAAAGATTGAATATTTTCCAACCCCTGATCAATGACTTTCCTGTTAACCTTGGCTTGTGCTGGACACTAATCCAGCCGATTTTAAAGGATAGTTTGTGAGCGGCTATGGCCATTAAAATAGAGGGGATCAATGCTTTTTCCGGCAGCAACTTCAATATTTGATCTAGGGCCTTGCGATGATAAAGCCGAAAAGGACAATTGCTGTCTAGAAACCAAACTCGAAAAAATATTAAAAGAAACAGTCGGAGAAACCGCGTTAACAGCAAACGAACAAGCGGGTCGTTTCTCTCCTTCCTAAACCCAATCACCACATCGCAGTTTTCTTCTTTAAATTTATTCCACACCGACCAAAAATCATGCGCAGAAAATTGATTGTCGCTATCGCAATGAAACACATATTCGCCCTTAGCTTCCAAAAACGCCCTCATCAATGTTGGGCCATGCCCCATGTTTTTAAGCTGATCAATAACTCGAAGGTAGGGATATTTAAGCCGCAAATTTTCAAGGACCGAAAGCGTCTTGTCCGTGCTTTTGTCATTGACGATTATGAATTCGGGCTTTTCAAATTGGTCCAAGACTTTTGAAAAATCTTCGACCACTTCCGCAATGGCGTCTTGCTCATTAAAAACAGGCATAACTAACGACAGTGAATAAGGCTCTTTTTTATTCATTTAACATTGTCCCGATGGGTTATTTTATTGGAGTGAAACAGAGGGTTGGAATTCAGGAGATTTTTTGCGCAAACCATCTCCCGACCTAGATCCCCAAAGACGGGTAACCCGTTTTAGTAACATTCCATATTGTTGCGGTTTCATGCGCATGAGGATGTGCATGAAATTTTTTGGCCTTCCATAAAACCTTTTGTGTCCCCACCTTTGTAATTTACTTATTTCTTCGCCACTTACAGCGCTCCATTGCGGATTGAAATCATAGTAATTAAACCTAGACCAATCTATGGTTTTGCCACCTGAGTATTCATTTTTCCACACCTCATAAATGGGAGTTCCGGGCAAGGGCGTTGTTTTCGTAAATTGGACCCGCGTTAAGGGCAGGGAAAGAGCAAATTCAATGGTATTGACGATCTCTTCCCTGGTTTCAGTTGGAAACCCAACCATAAAAAAACCCCATGCTTCAATACCGGAATCAATCACATCTCGAACTACTTTTCTAACTATTTCTTTATCAAGTTTTTTCTTAACGATATCTAAAATTCTTTGATTGGCCGACTCTATACCCAAAGCCATTAAATAACAGCCTGACTTTTGCATTAGGGCAAGGAGTTCGGGGTCAAGGCGGTCAATTCTCACTCCGTTGGGAAGGCTCCAACATACTTTAATTTTCCTACGTATGATTTCTTCACATACGGAAACAGCATGGGCACGTGAAAAAGTAAAATTATCATCCTCAATTTGAATTTCTTTCACTCCATATTTGTTCACCAACATTTCAATTTCATCTACAACATACTCGGGATTTCTATAGCGCATGCTGCCGCCTGCTGTAATCGGCGCGCTGCAATAGGAACACCGGTAAGGGCACCCTCGGGTTGTAATGATTGGCGCCAGCGGCCATTCTTTAGCCGTCATTCCATGCGGAGCGATAGGATAAGTGCGCGGATCAATTAAATCCCATGCGGGACTTCCAAATGAATCCAGATTTAAACTAAAACCTCTGGTTGGATTAGTGACAAATTGGCCATCTTTTTTATACGCAATCCCTGGAATTTGTTCTGGCGGCATCCCTGATGATATTTCAACAATTGCAATGTCCCCTTCGCCTACGCAGACGTAATCCGCCCCGGATTGAGTTAAGCTTGTTTGGGGCTCTGCCAGCACATGCGGACCGCCAATAATCACCGGCAGTCCAAAAGCTTTGGCTTTGCGAACTTCCGCGCAAGCTTCCGGAAAATAGGTCGACATAGCGGTGATGGCAACAAGATCAAAACCAGATGGGTCATACTTAACTTCTTGCCTTAACCCGTCCATGAGCGTCACCTCATGTCCCGCTCTGCGCAGAGCCGTTGCCAAATACCCTAACCCCAAATGAGGAGCAACAATAAAGGCGTCGTACCTAGGACTGATCAATAAAATTCTTTTATACCAATTAGGCCATTTTTTAAACTGTGTGTTGCCGTCCACAGCATTGGTCATTTTATTAATTTCTGCTAGGGTTTTTGTATCGTAAGCTTGTGGTTTTGTGTTCATAAATTCTTTAAACTTAGGTCAAGCCCGCCAATCAAAAGTAATTACTTTTAGGCGTATTCATTTACCTTAACAGATTAATCTAGGACTGTCAAGCGTAAGGAAGCAAGGAGAAGGAAAACACGCAATCAACACTCCGCGCACAAAAATTTTTGAAAATCGGCCAAAACTAGCATGAATGCAGTAGATATGGATTTTTTCCATATCTAGGCTTAATCCATTGCTCTTTGCGATCAACCTATGGAAAAAACCCATATTTTCGCTTAAATTGCATTAAAAACAACATTTAAATGGATATTTTCAGCGGCATAAACAGTGCTAACAATATAGATGTAGAGTAAATAACTCAACTTTGGTGGGTCTCCAGCGATAATAAGGAGAAAAGTCAATGAAGATGCGCCGAGTTTTCCTAGTTTTTTCCATTTTTCTTACACTTCTACACTGCAACCTCCGCAATGTCTTTGCCCAAAATGT
>JAHFBY010000297.1 GCA_023249835.1 Elusimicrobiota bacterium
CAGGAAGAGTTGATGCGCGAGCTGCGCAACCTGCAAAAATGGGCGGCGGCGATGGAAAGTCCGCAGGAAATGGACGCGGCGCGGATTCAGAAAATGGAGGCGGCGCTGGGCTTTGAGAAAAAATTTTGGAGCGAGAAATTTGCGCCTCAGGATTGGCGGGAATATCAGAATTTGATGCGCGCGACCGACGGTCAGTACAAAGGTTTGGCGAAAATTGCCGCGGCGATTGCGCTGTTGGAAAAGGGGCGAGGCATTGTTTCTGCGCAGGTCTTAATGGACGAGAAAATGGAGCGGGAACTGCGGTATTTTCAGGAATCTTATTATGATTTGGCGCAGCGGCGCGATGGCACGCTGGCACGGAATTTGTTGAAGGAATGGGCGCGCGACCGGCAACGCAAAGCGATTGTTTTTATTGCGGGCGGGTTTCATAGCGCGGGAACTTTGAGTTTGCTGCGCAAAGCGGGCGCGGCTTATGTGGTGGTGCGGCCAAGCTTACAGTTATCGATGGGAAATAGCGTTGCGGCGCGCGAAGATGAACGCGCGGTGCGGCGGGAAAATCAGCAGGAAAATCAGCATGAAGATCAGCGCGGATTTTTCAATAAAAAAAGTGGCGGGGAAAAATTTAAAAATAAAATAAATTTGGGCGAGCCGGTTTTAAAAGATGGCAAAATTTCGGTGGCTTGCGCGGTAAAAGATGGCGGTTATTCGGAAAAATTTTTGTTGGAGTTTGAGCTGATTCATCCTGAAATTGGCGCGCAAAAATCGGGCGACGGGAACGCGCAAAAAGATACTTTGCGCCTGGTACCGGGAACGGCGGGGCACCCTTATGAAGTTGCTGCTACATTTGAAGCTTTGAAGGAGATTTCCGAAAAATTTCCGTCGGCAGAAATTAAAAAAATGTCAATTGTTCCGCTTGCGGAAAAAACGGCGGCGCAGCGCGGGCTATGGTTCAGCAAAGTAATTTTTTGGCCGGCGGTGGAAACGGTCTTACTTGCCGCAACCTTTGGCGCTCTTTGGCAGATGGGGCTGGATGTTTGGGCTGGTCTTGCCATCGTCGCAGCGTTGTTTGCGGGCGCGCATATTGTGCGCGATGTCGCTTACAAAAAGTTTGCGGCGGCTCCTTGGTATCGCTATGTGGGACTGCTTGCGTTAGGTTTTGGATTCTGCGCTGGGTTCGCGCTGGTAGCAAACAATAAATTGGATTTCTACTGGTTCGCAATGGCCTTTGTAATTAGCTTTGCGATGCACGCAATGTGGAATGAAGACGTTTGGAACATCCGTCATAAAAAACAAAAAAGCAAATTAGAGAAAATCGTTAGTTCCGTTGGATACGCCGCTGGAAGTGACGGTGAAGACGACGAAGAAGATGAAAGTGAGGACGGAGTTGGGGATCAAAGCAGAAAAAGAAAACCTAAAACTGCTGATGATGGCGCGCGCGACGATGGTAAATTCCAAAAAAGAAAAGTACCCGCCAACGGGTTAGGACACACCGAGGCCGCTTCAGCCCACCCTAGAGACAGCGAGATGAATATATATGAAGAAGACAACCAACCTATGGATGTCCGAGATGATGATGATATATCTTTAACTGAGCTTGCCGACAAGTTACCAGATGCCTGGGGCGAGGACCTGGTAGAAATTTTAGTGGATATTCAGGATAAGGCAGGTCTATACAAACGTAAGGGTGGCCGCCCCCCGTTCAAGGTTGAGGGAACTCTGGTTTTTATGAATCTATTCTACAATGCTTTAACCGAAAAAGTCAGGAGCGATAAATTTTCATCAAAGCATGCAGAAGAATGGCGCTCTTTGACGGACGCTATGGAAAGAAAACTGAAAAGCTCGTGGCAAGGACATCAAAAGCCGCAAGAAGCAGGGGCAGCAGGGGTGGCAGGGGCAGGGGCAGCCGCGCAACCGGAACCAGAAGCGTCTCCGGCATCCTTAACCCAACTTCAGGCCGGATATTTAGAATTAACTGATAGTTTATATCCTCTCGCTCAGCAAGTGAGTTACGCTAAAGAAAGTTTTAATGAGTTGCCTAGACGTACTTTGCCCAAAGGAGACTTAAAAATCGCGTTTAACGATTTGAGGATCCTCATTGGGTTGTTACGTTCAGAAATCGAACGGGTTTCCACCGGTAAAAAAGAAGCCCAGGCAAAAATATTGCAGATCTGTGACGAACTTAATGCAAAAATCCTCCAGGATTACGACAAAATGGCGGAGGCACCCTCGACAAAAATGATTATTCTTGATGATACCCAGAGAGCTGCAATAATTCCAAAATTGCAAGCAGCCGTAGAAACATTAAACACTCCGATTCAACAAGTGTCGATAGAAGAAAACGCTCAAAGCGTAGGAACTCTGAGGAAATGTAGATACTCCCTTTTAGTGCTTATAGAAGTTGTTAAGGCAAACCAGGTCGCTTTATATCATGCCGATTGCATAGCGAAGGAGATTAGACCTTCTATGTTAGAGTGGACAAAGATCCATTCTAAGTTTAAAAAAAATATTATGGAAGCCTACAAGCCTCTTAACGAATTCAAGACTCAAATGATTGAAATTTCTTGCGAGCAATTACGTGCCAGAATGAGGGCAATCGCCTTGCCGCGGGCACCGGATATTGGTCGTCAGGCTGCTCCTGCCGCTGGTCCCGCCGATTCTCATCATAGCCCCGTTGCGCTGCAGCCAGTTGCTGCACCAGCAGCACCACCAGCGGTGGCGGTGGCAGCACCAGCCTCTGCTCAAGAAGTGGAGGATCAAGAAGTGGGGGCTTTGGAAAAAATCTTCAGAGAGTTCGAAGAAAAACAAAATAAAGCTCCTATGGATACTAATTTCCCTTGGGAAGAGATGACTAAAAACTACACTTCTGTTTTAAAAATTCTTCTGAGGATTACAGATCCAAATCCAAATCATCGCGCAAGCCTTCAATGGGCTCTGGGTATAATTGCAGATGCACGGTATAACGGAGCAATGCGTAAAGCAAGGGTTGCTCACGCCAACGCTTTCATAGACATGATTAAAGAAACCGAATACATCTCAGTAGAAAATCCTTCTGAGAACATCAAAAAACTAATAAAAATCATGGGTAGCAACATGGATATTCTGCAGAAAATCAGGGGTCGCCAATTAATGGCATCCGCGTTAGAAACTGGGAAACCTCTTACTCCGGCAATACCCACACTCCGGAAGCCTTTACGCCCTAGAGCGAGAAAGACGACCGCCCCGGCGGCGGCGCCAACCCTTCCCCACCCTGCTTTGCCCCCAAGTTCTGTAAGCGCAAACCTAACGATGGGCGCTCATGCAGGTTCAGATATACCCGTAACTGCTCAACCGGAAATACCTTCCGATGTAACGTCAGAAGACATATCAGGCCCGCTATCTGTAAGGGCAAGCCCGACGATGGGCGCTCATGCAGGTTCAGATATACCCGTAACTGCTCAACCGGAAATACCTTCCGATGGAACGTCAGAAGACATATCAGGCCCGCTATCTGCAAGCGCAAGCCCAACGATGGGCGCTCACGCAGGTTCAGATCTACCCGTAA
>JAHFBY010000016.1 GCA_023249835.1 Elusimicrobiota bacterium
TTTCCGCGGGATTATCCGCTTCAAAATCCGTAATAATCGCCATGCTTCCCTGCGCAGGATTGATGATAAAAGTATCATCACCCTCGCCGCCGGTCATGTAAGTTTTGGCATCCCAATGTTTCAGGATATCGTTCCCGGTTCCGCCGTAAAGATAACTCCTATCCGCGCCGCCGTCCAAGAGGTCGTTGCCGGCCCCGCCGTGGAGAAAGTCTACTCCCGCGCCGCCGTAGAGGGTATCGTTACCGCCTTTATTGTCATTTAAATTAGAGGAATCGCCATAAAGGATATCCGCGCCGGAATTGCCATAGATCAGGTCGTTTCCCAATCCGCCAACCAATAAATCATCCTGGTATTGATAGTAAGACGTTTTGGCTTTGATGGCTTTCAGATAATCTTTAATTTGAGTTGCTGAAAGGATCAGCTCTGTTTCTCCGCCATAAATTGTGTCGTTTCCTTCTCCTCCCAGGATCGTGTCTTTGCCTTCTTCACCCAAAGCCAAATCGTTTCCCGCGCCGGAGGAAATCCAGTCGTTGCCTTTGCCGCCAAGGAGGGTATCTTGACCCCCCTCTTCCGCAACCGGATCTTTAGCTCTTGGGTCCGCGCTATCGGAACGTTTATTTTCCGGTTTCAGGTCCCCATAAATTTCGTCCGCGCCATCGCCGCCTTCCACGCTGTCGTCGCCCATTCCGGCAATAATGGTATCCTCGTCCGCGGAACCCAAAAGGCGCTCATCGCTTTTGTCGCCCTCGATAAGAGTATCGGCTCCCTCTACGGACAAGGGTTGTTCGCCATAAAAAATAAATTGGTCGTTGGTCAACGGCAGGGTGACGTTTTTTAAAACAATTTTTTGATTATTTTCCAGTTGAATAACCGCGTCACCATCGCTATAAGAGACGTTCAGCTCGGAAACATCTTTAACGGCATGAAACGGTTGTAAAGAAATCTTTTCATTAACCGGATCAAAATCCGTAATTTCGTCTGTTCCCTCTGAATTAACGGCAACAAAAAAGGTGTCCTGGCCCGCGCCTCCGGTTAAGACGTTATTGCCTTTGCCTCCGCTGATGTAATCGTTCCCCTCTGCGCCGTCTATCCGGTCCGCTCGATCATCTCCGTAGAGGTTATCGTTTTTTTCAGCGCCCAGGCTGTTATTTTCCTGGTTAAGGAAACCGGTGAAATTATTAATCGTTAAAGCGCTTGCGGAGACGTTTAGTAAAGTGATTTTTTGATTGGATCCTAATCCTATCACCGCATCGTTTCCAGATTGAACGATTTGGATTTTAGAAAAATCGCTGAACTTAAAGTCCGAAAGGTCTATTTTCTCATTGGAGTTAAAGAGGTCAAAATCCGTAACCACGTCCGCGCCGCCAGAATTTTTCTTAATTTTAAAAATGTCCGCGCCGAGTTCGCCCGTCAACCAGTTGTTCCCCCTGCCCGCGTCCAGAACGTTATCCGCGTTATTGCCGATTAAGGTATCCTCTCCGTCCCCGCCATAAGCGTTTTCTATCAGGGCGGCGCTGCCTAGGGAAACTTTTTTCCCCGCGATCGTGGAGTCAGTTCCGGGGTTTAAATTGATCAGGGAATCGGTTTGCAGAGATGCGGCAATTAAAGAATCATGGTTAGAGCCGCCGGCGCCGCTTAACGTTACAACTTTTGCGGTTTTGGCGTATTCGCTCGTAAAGATATAGGTGTCTTTACCGGTATCGGTATTGCCGTGGAGTTTTAAATCCCATTTTAAGAGAGTTCCCTGCTCTCCGTCCGCCGCATCGGTAATTTGCAGTTTCCAGTCACCGCGCGAGTTTTCTCCCAGGTCGTGCGTAGTAGAAAAGTTGAACTTAAAATGTTCCTTGCCGTCCCAATAGCCTAAATCTTCCGCTTTGCTGTCCAAAGCTTTGCCGGCTCGGTTCATTAAAACGCTTTCCGTTCCCAATGGAGAGATCAGTTTAACGATCAAGTCTCCCAAACGGGCGTGTTCCGCTTCAATAGCGACTTCCACGCGGTCGATATCTATATCTTGGTTGACGTTGATGATGCTGTTTGCGGTTTTTTGATCCAGGATAGCGGCGTCCGCGTCATTGGAAAAAATAATGGTTTCTTCGTTATTTTGGTTATTGATCTCACTCCAAACTTCGGCTAACCGGACCGCGGCGTGCGCGTCCACAACCCCAAAACCATAATCTTCGCTGTAGTGCATCCCTCCGCCGTTCCAGTTCGTAGCGCCGTTGGTTTTCCATACGGAACCAGGTTTATAGTCATCAAAGAAATCCTGAGTTGAATTGGCAATCCCATGATCTTCAAAATTTACGGCCGTATAGGCTAAAATCTTTTGGATATCTCGATATCCCAGGTTTGGATTAGCTTCCAGCATCAAAGCCGCGATTCCGGAAACGATCGGAGCCGCAAACGACGTCCCTTGGGTCGCTTCAAAACTGTCTCCGAAGGTAGAGCCTTTATCATTTTCCAAAAGGTTGGATGTGGATTTGATGTTAGATCCCGGCGCGGAAACCAGGATCGCGGAACCTGGGGTATTGAAAGGCTCTTCCGCAATCAGCAGTTTCCCTAAATCGCCTTCCTGATTGATCGCGCCCACCGTGATGACGTAGGGAGAGTTTTGGTAATTGTGATAGTTGACGTTGCCGCCCGCTTTCCGGTCGTTGCCCGCGGCAAAAACAATGGAAGTTCCCAGCCCATTGCGTCCCAGGCTGATCGCGTTTAACATGGCGGTTTGCGCGTCTTCAAAACCCGCTTCCGCGAAGTTATCGGAAAAGATATCCACGTTGCCCCAGCTATTGTTGGCAACGTCCACGTTCTGCCAGTTTTGCAATTGGTTCCAGGAATAGCCATGAAGTTCAGAATTATACGCCACGCCGATGGAACCTTCGCCGTTTTTTTCCGCGGCAATGATTCCGGCCACGATCGTGCCGTGCCGGTCAAACTGCGCGACTTGGTTAAATTCCAAATCTTTTTTATAGTCCGGAGAAATATTATCGTTTAAATCAAAGTGCAGATAGTTTAATCCTTTACCTTCATCTCCCTCAAATATCCCAACTTGCACGTTTTCTCCGGAATAGTCTCCCCACGCGCCTTTAACGTTGATTTCCGAAAGGTACCACTGGTCGTAATAGAGCGGATCTGTGGGATCGTCCGTTTCCATCAGCTTCACGGTGGTCCGCATCGGCTCGCTTTCGCCCGTTCGTTTATTCATCACTGATGCGACCGCTCCAAATTGATCCTCCACCGCATAATCAAACGAAGGGATCCCAAGGAAATGCGGATCCCGAACAAAAGTGATCCAGCCATTTTCCAGCTTGACTGTTCCACCCATAGCATTGTCCACCGTCACAAACTTTTGGACTCCGCCCACGATCTTGTAGCTGTTGACGATGGAGAGGGCGTCGCCCTCCACATCATAGTCGTTGGCCAGAAGTTGACTCGGATTGATAACAATAGTCAACTGATTAGCTCCAACGGCAATTCTATCTGAAACAGGAAGCGGGGAGTTGTTGCCATTGATGAAATCAGCATATTTGTCCGGCGGGATTTGAAGCACGTCGCGAACCAGCGGATTGTACCCTTGCCTTAAGCTCATATTAAAATTATCGAACCGGACTTCTTCCACGTCCTTCAATACGTCTATCTCCCCGGTTTCTAGATCCGTGACTTTAAACCCCTGCTCAAAAAGCTTTATCTGATATTGGTCATAATTCCCTTTATACTGCGCTTTGTCTTCTCCCTCTCCGCCGTCCAAGGTATCGTTCCCTTCTCCTCCGATTAAAATGTCCCCGCCGGCTCCGCCCTGAAGTTGATCATCGCCTTTACCGCCGTCTATATAATCGTTCCCGCTGTTCCCGATCAGCGCGTCATTGCCGCGATGTCCGCGCAGGATATCGTCCCCCAATCCGCCGTCAATTAAATCCTCGCCGTCCCCGCCGCTTAGCGCGTCGTCCGCCGCGCCGCCAATAATGATGTCGCTGCCTTTGCCGCCGTCCACAAAAACGTTGCTCGTTCCCCCGCCGATTAAGACGTCGTCCCCTGTCCCGCCGATCAGCACTTCCACGTTGGATTTAGCCAGGTTAAAGTAAACGCCCCGCGCATCGTTTACAAATACGATGTCCCGACCCCTGCCTCCGTCAATGTTTTCCGGCAGGTCATCCGCGTCTATGATCAACAGATCGTTCCCCGCTCCGCCTATCAAAGTGTCGCTGCCGGGCCCGCCGGAGAGCCAATCTTTGCCGTTGGTTCCCGCCAGTTTATCGTTCCCGGTTCCGCCATAAACGTTCCCAACATGAACCTCGTCTAAATGAATTTCCACACCGTTGGGGTCCTGCACAAAAAAACTGGAGGTCCCGTCTTGCGACAAAGCTTTTACTCCCAGGTAGTTTTCCAGCGCGTTAAACTCATAGCCCATCGGGTTGGTGGTGAAATCTACGGCGGCGGCTTCCCGCACGCTTCCATCGTTCAACGTTAGAAAAGAGCGGCTCAATACCGGGTTGCCGTTCACCCGCTCCCGGTCCGCTTCCTGGCGGTTTAAATCAATAGACTTGATCCCAAGTTCGCTCAACGTTTTGAGTTCTCCCGAATCTGTTTTCCCGTCGCTATCCCCGTCCTGCCATACCCTTAGCTTTGTATAGTCATCGTCCTGATCATCAAAAACATTGTCATGGTTAGAATCTAACGTCTTCAGCGCTTCCAGTCCGTCTTTTACTCCCGCAACAAAATATTCCGAAATCGTTTCCGTGATATCATCGATCTGCCCGTTATTGTTCTTATCCCATACCAAGATCCCGTCTTCCGCAGAGACCCACCCCGTCGCTTCCTTAAAACCATCGTCATCCACGTCAAACACCACTCTCGATTCATCGTAACTGATGAGTTGCACCCCATCCCCGTTCAAATCCAACACTAACGGATCAATATTGAGGCTGTTCAACGCTCCGGCGCTTGTATTCCCTACCCGAATAGCATACGCATCCCAATAATCATCCTCATACGTTGACCATCCGTACATAGACCTTAAACCGGACACCAGTGATTTTAGCTGTAGTTGCACAATGAAGAAATATCTCATGAAGTTACAATAATTGCAATTGTACTATATCTTGCCAACTTTTTTTGTAACTTTTTAATCGCGAGTTCAATGTATAAACGTTGTTTCCGAGCCTACGCTGCTAACCTATTTTGACAGATTGAATATTTATAATTCAATCTGTCAAAATAGGTTTTTTTCTGCTATACTTTTTCCATGATCCTCTCAAGGCACGTAACGCCCAAGCTCTTGTCGTTGTCCAAACAATTCCCGGTGGTGATTTTGTCGGGGCCAAGACAATCTGGAAAAACCACCCTGGCTAAGGTTGTTTTTCCAAAATACGAATATGTTTCTTTGGAAAATTTGGATCAGCGCGAGTTTGCCCGGAATGATCCGCGAGGTTTTTTGGAGCGCTATGCAAAACCAACAATTATTGATGAGGCGCAAAAAGCACCGGACTTGCTTTCTTACCTGCAAACAGAGGTGGACGAACGTCCTGTTCCTGGGCGTTATATATTAACAGGCTCCCAGCAGTTTCCACTCATAGCCAAAGCAAGTCAGTCCCTAGCCGGACGCGCGGGATACTTACAGCTTCTGCCATTTTCGATTGCAGAATTAACAAGCCTGAAACCTTTGGACCCTTACCGCTTTGATGCAGCAGATTTACGGAAAAAACCTAAGGGCTTAAAGCTGAACTCCATTCTTTTCCAAGGCCTTTATCCACGAATCTATAGTCAAAATTTAGACCCGCATGACTTTTTAGCGGCATATACAACAGCTTACTTGGAACGTGATGTAAGAGAAGTTTTACGCGTTGGAGATTTGTCCACATTTCAAAAATTTATTCAGCTTTGCGCAGGAAGGACCGGGCAAATTCTAAATTTTTCAAATTTAGCGCAAGATTGCGGCATTTCGCACACAACGGCGCGACACTGGCTCTCGGTTCTACAAGCCAGCTCGATCGTGTACCTGCTTGAACCTTATCATAAAAATTTCACAAAACGTATTATCAAAAGTCCTAAACTTTACTTTTTAGATACCGGATTAGCGTGCTACCTCTTAAGGATCCGCAAAGAGTCCGAACTGGATGGACATCCGCTATACGGCAGTATTTTTGAGACGTTGATAGTATCGGAAATGGTTAAATCGTTCGCTCGTTTGGGCGATAAACCTCCACTTTACTTCTGGCGCGATCAAACCGGGCATGAAATTGACCTGGTCGTTGACCTAGCGGTTCAATTTATCGCGATAGAAATAAAGTCGAGCAAAACCATTTCAGAACAAGCGTTCCAGGACCTACAATACGTGAATCAGTTAAAAGGCGCCAAGGCTAAACAGTTACTAGTCTACGGCGGAGAAGATTCAACCTTGCGCAACAACATCCGCATCAAACCTTGGTGGCAAGTTTCATAGCGCACTCGGAAACGCTAATAAAGTTACCTTTCTTCTCCCCACTTGAGATTGTGATTGTCGGCTCCTACCTTCGCCATAGCTTTTTTATGCTTCTATTGATGAGGCGCAACAGGCCCTTAATATTCGGAACTATTCTCACCTACCGCAGTATGCAGCTTAATTTGGTTGAGCAACAGTTTAGAAATTGCTTCGTTCAAGTTTTTTTCAGATTCCAAACATTGGCGCCTAGCCTCCAACACCTGCACCCATACTTGCGACCCCTTGTCATGGCCCTCTTCCATAGCGTTTAAAACTCTGTTGCTGGCTAAAACACCTGCTTTTAAAGCTTTCAATTGTTTGATTCCAAATTGGATCCCGCCATAAAACTCGCTCATTTGTAAACGCGTTTCGCGCTGCGCGTTTTGTAGTTCAATTTTTGTTTTTTCCGTTTGTTTTTGCGAAACTTTTAAACCGCTCCAGTTCCCGCCCCCGGAAAAAAGCGACCAGGTAAACTTAAGGCCAATACTGCCGCTGCGGCTGCGCGTTTCCGAAGGAACCGAAGCCGTGGGTCCTTGATGGCCGTCTTCATAGCTGCTCACGGCCTCTACCGCCGGCCAAAATCCGGAATAAACTCGAACTTCATCAAACTGCGCTGCCTCATAAGCCAACTCGGCCATCCGCACTTTGGGGTTGTCGTTGATTCGCCTCAGCCAATCTTCCAGCTCGCCCCAATCACTTTCTAAAGATTTCTCGTCTAAAGGGTCCGGCTCATTAAAGTTAGGGCCCGCAATATTTTCCAACTTTCTGCGGTTGTTGGCCAGTTCCCATTGAGCTTCTAAAACTTGCGATTGGGCTAAAGCTGAGCGCGCTTGAATTTGTAAAAGCTCGGTGATTGGACTGGCCCCCATCTGATGACGGAGCTCAACTGCGCCCAACTGTTCAGACAAAAATTGCTGTTGCGCCATGGACAAATCTAAATTTTCCTTAGCCGTTAAATAGTTGTAATAAGCTTCCGCCAATCGGAGGAGGAGATCGGATAGAGCTTGGCGCAAATTGTAGGAAGACCGCTCCTTTACTTTTCGGGCTCGGGCCAACAACGACCAGTTTTCTAAATTTAAGAGCGGCTGAGTCGCCTGAAACGACCAAGAGTGCGAATTGTAAAGATAATCCAACTTTTCAAATCGGGTGTCGTCATAAGACAAATTAAGGCTATTGCGCGTTAATGAGGCGCTGGCATTAATGCTGGGCAGAAGTTTTGCGCGCGTTTGCAAAAGCTGAAAATGGGAGCCCTCATAATCCGCTTTGGCCGCAAGATATGCGGCGTCATATTTTTTTGCAGAGTTCATCAGTTCCGCTAAACTTTCTGCTTGAACTCTGCCGCACAATGCAAGGATAAGGCCGATAAAAATCGAAAAAAAATACACGCGGACTATCTTATCTTTCGCCAAAACTTTCGCTGGTTTGCTCTAAGAGAGGGCTTAAAAAATATTCAATGGCCCGCCGTTTACCGGTTTTAATCTCTACGGAAACCGCCATACCGGGAGTTAGGGGAACCTTGACTTGCCCCACATCCAAATCTTTTTTGAGCATGGCCACGCGAGCCAAATAGATCAACCCCTTTTTTTCATCGTTAATCGCGTCTGTGGAAACCACGCTGACCTTGCCCGGAACGGTGCCGTATTTAGTGTAGGGAAAAGCTTCCACTTTAACGACCGTCTCTTGTCCTTCCCGCACAAAACCCACATCCCTATTTTGCAAATATGCCTCAATCTCAACAGAGTCGCTGTCCGGCACAATGGACAACAGCGCTTGTGCCGGGGTCACGACTCCTCCCACTGTGTGCACCACCAACTGCTGCACTTTTCCGGAAGTGGGCGCCAAAAGTTTAAGAAACCGCCTGCGCTGAGAGGCTTTTACCCAATCTTGATTGGTAAGAGAGGCACGGTGTTCCTGCTCGTTCAAAGTTTCGCGCGTGATCCGTTTCATCTCAGCGATGGTGGAACTCTTCAAGCTTTTGCTCTCTAAAAGCGAAGACTCCAACTGCGCCACTCTGCCTGTTTGAAAAGCCCAATCGTGTTCCAGCTCAATGCGCTGTTTTTCATGATCAAGAAAATCATGTTTGCTCACATACCCCTCTTCATAAAGTCTACGGTACTCTTCCGCCCTTTCCCTAACTAAAGGCAGCGTTTCCTTTTGTTTATTTTCCAACTCTTTGTTCGACTCAAGCTCGGCTTGGCGCATGGATATTTCAGCGTCTAATTTTTCCAATTTAGACCTAAACTCTTCAGCTTGCGCAACGAAAACCAACTCTTCTGAATTTATTTTAGAAAAAGGAATTGCTTCCAATAGCCGCTGGGTTTGACTGGTCCGTAAACTGAGCTTTGAGTTAGGATGGTCAATGACATTTAATAAAGCTAAGGCCCTGGCAGTGGCTAAACGAGAGTCCATCCAATCTGTTTGGGTGCGGTTAGAATCAGCTTCGGCGCCGGCAACGTCCAGCTCTAAGAGGACATCTCCAGCCTTGACGTGCTGACCGTCTTGGACATAAATCGCTTTGACAATGGAGGTTTCCATAGGCTGAATAATTTTTGTGCGGTCGCCCGGAACAATTTTACCGGCAGCCACTACCACTACGTCCAGCTTTCCTAAGATAGCCCACAGGAGCGCAATTGCCGTAAAACCAGAAATAGTTGCCATTGCAAAACGCGGCATGGGAGAAACCGGGGACTCCTCTAACTCAAGAGCTGCGGGCAAAAATTCACGTTCCAGTTCCGCGCGTTCCGGCGCGTCAAGCCGCTCGCGCTCTTTCCAAAGCGCGCTCCAAATTCTCACATAACGGTCAAAGAGCTCTTTCCAAGCTAAAAGATAAACCCGCATCAGGAAGTCAGACCCTCTTGCATGCGGTAGAGCCGGGCATAAATACCGTTGGCTTGAACAATTAATGCCTCGTGGCTGCCCTCCTCTACAATTTGACCTTTTTCCAAAACAATGATGCGGTTGGCCTGGCGAACGGCACTTAGCCGGTGAGCAATTACTAAGACCGTTCGTCCCCGGCAAATAGCGCGCATGTTTTGCTGAATAATGCGTTCCGACTCGTAATCTAAAGCGCTGGTCGCCTCATCAAAAATTAGAATGCGCGGGTTCGTCAAAAGAGCCCGGGCAATGGCAATCCTTTGCCGTTGCCCGCCGGACAATGAAGATCCATGCTCTTCAACCAGCGTATCGTAACCTTCGGTCTGTTCTAAAATAAACTCGTGCGCTCCGGCAAGTTTAGCGGCCCCTATCACCCGTTCAATCGGCGCGCCGGGATCGGTCAAAGCAATGTTCTCGCGAATAGTGCGGTTAAAAAGTACATTTTCCTGCAACACCACGCCAATTTGACGGCGCAAAGATGAAACTTCTGACATGGCCAGGTCCGTTCCGTCAACCAGCACCCTGCCTCGTTGTGGAACATATAACCGCTGAACAAGTTTGGTCAATGTGCTTTTACCGGAACCAGAACGGCCAACAATGCCGATAAATTCTGCCGGTTCTATTATTAAACTTAGAGACTTGAGTACCTCTGGCCCATCAGACTTATAACGAAAACTCACTTGATCAAAAAAAATCCTTCCTTTAATGGGCGGCAAAGTGCTGCGTCCTGACCCGCTCGTTTCTCCCGGAGCGCTTAGGATGTCGCCTAAGCGCTGCATGGAAATGCCTACCTGCTGAAAATCAGTCCAAAGTTGGGCAATGCGTAAAATCGGCTGCGCCACCTGACCGGCAAACATGTTAAAAGCAATAAGCTGCCCAACCGTCATTTGATTATCTATAACCAAACGCGCCCCCAGCCACAAACTGGCCACGGTAACCAATTTACCTACTAAAGAAACTCCAGCATTGGCCAAGTTCCCTAACGTAGCCGTTCGGAAACTTGCTTTCACATAGGCAGCCAACTGGTTGTCCCACTTCTGACGCATCTGCGGCTCAACCGCCATGGCCTTCAAGGTTTCAATGCCATTAATCGTCTCTACTAGAAAAGCTTGATTTTCTGCGCCGCGATTAAATTTTTCGTGCAGTTGCGCGCGCAGGGTAGGCGTAACTAAAAGGGAAAGCAGAAGATAGACCGGCAACGAGGCTAATACTATGGCCGTTAAACTCTTACTATAAATCAACATCACTAAAATGAAAATAACGGAAAACACCAAGTCCAATAAAACTGTAATTGCGTTACCGGTCAAAAATGAACGTATGCTCTCCAATTCCCGAACGCGAGCAACAGAATCTCCCACGCGGCGAGACTTAAAGTAATGGATCGGCAGGGCTAGGAGGTGGCGAAAGAGCCTGGCCCCTAATTCCACGTCAATGCGGCTAGTGGTATGAGAAAAAACATAGCTGCGCAGCGTGGTCAATACCACGCTAAAGAAAGAAACAACCAACAGGCCAAAAGTAATCATGTTCAAGGTCGACCATCCCTGGTGAACCAACACTTTATCCATAACTACCTGAAAAAAAAGCGGGCTCACTAAAGCAAACAGTTGAATCACTAAAGAAACCCCTAAAACTTCCAGTAAAAGCCGCCGATACTTGATGATGGCCGGTATGAACCAAGTAAAATCAAAACGCTTAAGTTCCTGGGCAATAGAAGCACGGGAAGTAAAGAGGATTAGTTCCCCGTTCCACTTCGCGGCAAATTCGGTTAAAGACAATACCTGCGGACTTTTGGCCAGCGGGTCATGAACCAAGGCTTGATCATCTTTAACTTTGGAGAGAATGAAAAATTTTCCGTCCAAGCCCACAGCCGCTGCGGGCAAAGGCGCTTTAGCTAACCGGTCCAAAGGGAATCGTCCAGTCTTGGCCTTAAGTCCACAACGCTTAGCCGCCAAAAGCATAACCTCTTTATTAAACGAACCGCAGTCAGGAAGATATTGGTGAGCCAGTTGGTCAGGGTCAACAGGAACGTTGTGATAGCGGCAAAGCATTACAAAACAGGCCAACCCGCTGTCAGGAATTTTTTCCGGCTGCGGACCGGCTGCGGGCTCTAAAGGTTGAGATATGGCGCGAAGATCACTCATCGCTGGTTTGGCTTAAGCTCGAAGAATACCCTCGGTAACTCTTGTCAAAAGATTTAGGTACACCCTGCCAATCGTCCGCTTTGCCCCAGAACACTAAATGTTGACCCAAATAATGTAGCCAATACGTTTCAGTTGGACAAATGGGATAAACCGGAACAATTAGGAAAAAAGCTAAAACGTTGAGGCAAGCGTTATTGTAAAGCCGATACTCTTCTAACTGGTAGATTTGATCATCTGAAATTCT
>JAHFBY010000017.1 GCA_023249835.1 Elusimicrobiota bacterium
ACCGTAGATTTCCGGCAGGTAAACGCCGTACAAATCCGCTTTTTTAAGCTCTTCAACGATCGGCCAGGGGTATTCTTCCGTGACGTCGTAATGTTCGCGCACAGGTTTAATTTTCTTTTGCGCGATCTCTCTGGCTATGTCAACGATGGCTTGTTGCTCTTCGGTTAGAAAGTAATTCATGAATCCTCCACCTGCTTATAAGTTCATTTTTTTTATAAATTTTAAAGCCAAATGAGCGGCTTGTTGTTCAGCTTCTTTTTTAGAATGACCGATTCCCTGACCCAAGGTGCGTTTTTTAATTTTAACTTCAATACAAAAAGTTTTCTCATGGTCCGGCCCGCTTTCGCTCTTTATCGCATAAGTGGGGGGCATGCGGTATTTCTTTTGTATGATTTCTTGCAACTTGCTTTTATAATCGGTTTCAACAATGCGTTTCTTTTTGGAAAATTTCTGTAAAACAAATTTATGCGCTTGATCAAAACCATGCTCTAAGGCTTCCATGACGTTGGCTAATAATGAATCGCGGTTTCTTCCCCCCGTGGACTCCTCATTTTGCGATAACTTTAAATAGTTGCCAATATCGAGTTCGTGCGCCCAATCCACCAAGCTCGCGCGAGACACCAACTGCGACTTTAACTTAGACAACCGCCCCTCGTTGTCGTTGGGGTAACGGTTAAATAAAAATTCAGTGATGCTGGCGTTTAAAATGCTATCGCCTAAAAACTCCAAACGCTCATTATGCGCCCGCCCAGAATTTTCAATCGCAAAGGACTTATGCGTTAAAGACTCGTTTAAGAGCGCGCGGTTTTGAAATTTAATGCCAATTTTTTTTTCTAACGCTTCAATGCTTTGAGGACTGCTTTCCATTCTTGAAGACCACCGGCTAGTTAGCGCCGTTATATCTCTTAGCCACCAACACCGCGTTGTGACCGCCAAACCCAAAAGAATTGGAAACAAAACAGGTGATTTCTTGATCGCGCGCATGATTGGGCACATAATCTAAATCGCATTCCGGGTCAGGAGTTTCGTAGTTTATCGTTGGGTGAGCAGTTTTGTTTTGCATGCATAACACTGATGCAATTAGTTCCACTCCCCCTGCCGCGCCCAAAAGATGTCCTGTCATAGACTTGGTGGAGGAGATAGGAATGGAAGTTGCGCGCGTCCCAAACACGTTTTTAATGACCTGCGTTTCCGCCCGATCATTGATCGGCGTAGAAGTTCCGTGCGCGTTGATATAGTTTACATCTTCCCGATTCACTTTGGCGTCGTTTAATGCCATTACCACTGCTTTAGCTTGCGATTTGCCTTCCGGCGAAGGCGAGGTTATATGATAAGCGTCGTCTGTTACCCCATATCCGGCCAACTCCGCATAGATGCGGGCGTTTCTTTTTCGGGCGTGCTCTTCAGTTTCCAGGATCACTATTCCAGCGCCTTCCCCCATTAAAAACCCTTCGCGGTTTTTATCAAACGGGCGGCTCGCTTTTTCCGGGTTTTCATTATAAGATTCAGCCAATGCTCCGGCTTGCGAAAATCCGGAAATGCCCAGTTGGGTGATAGCCGCTTCGGTGCCGCCGCAAACAATGATTTGCGCATCACCATAGCGGATATGCCTTAAGGCTTCGCCAATAGCGTTATTTGCCGTTGCGCAGGCCGAAGAAACCGCATAATTGAGCCCGGAAAATCCATACTCAATTGCAATTTCTCCAGCGGCCATATTGGATATAAGTTTAGGGATTAAAAACGGAGACACCCTTTTCGGGCCCCTTTGGGTGAGGACCGTAAACTCTTCTTCCAACGTCGTGAGTCCGCCAATGCCCGATCCAACGATTACGCCAATTTGATCGGGGTCTTCTTTAGCCAAATCCAGCCCCGAATCATTTATGGCCAGCTTAGTGGCTGCCATGGCGAACTGGGTAAACCTATCCATTCGTCGTGTTTTTTTTCTTTCAATGTAGTCCTGAGGGTTGAAGTCTCTAACTTCTGCGGCAATTCGGCACGCATAGTTTTTAGCGTCAAAATGCGATACCAGACAAGCGCCGGAACGTCCCTCAATCAGGGATTTCCAAAACGCTTCCAGTCCAATGCCGATGGGAGAAACAACGCCCATTCCGGTAATAACGATTCGATCCATATCGCTTTTTATGAACTCCTTTTACAATTCAGGTTATTTTTTATGGGCTTTAATATAATCGATCGCTTGTCCAACGGTTTGGATCTTTTCGGCTTCTTCATCCGGAATTTCAATATCGAACTCTTCTTCCAAAGCCATCACGAGTTCAACGGTGTCCAGAGAGTCTGCGCCTAGATCATTCACAAAAGAAGCTTGCGGGTTCACGGTTCCCGCGTCTACTCCGAGGTTCTCTACGATTAATTCTTTTACTTTACTTTCAATATCTTCTGCCATGTTTTTGTCCTCCTGCCTAGTTATTTTACTGCCTTACATATACATGCCGCCGTTCACAGAGATCACTTGGCCGGTAATGTAAGCAGAGTCCTCGGTCGATAAGAACAAGGCGCTCTTGGCCACATCTAGGGCTTCTCCTAAACGGACGAGCGGAATTAAAGATGAAAGCTTGTCTTTTTGCTCAGGGCTTAAAGCATCGGTCATGCGCGTGCGAATAAATCCGGGGGCAATGCCGTTCACTAAAATATTGCGGGAAGCAAACTCGCGCGCGCAACTTTTGGTCATGCTTATCAATCCGCCTTTGGAAGCGGAATAGTTGGCTTGTCCGGCGTTGCCCATGAGTCCAACAATAGAGCAAATGTTTATGATGCGCCCGGCGCGGGCCTTCATCATTGGGCGCACGCAGGCCTTGGTGCAGTTAAACGCGCCTTTTAAATTAACGTCTAAGACCATGTCCCACTCTTCTTCGCTCATGCGCATGACTAAATTGTCTTTTGTAATTCCAGCGTTATTAACTAAAATATCAATTTGTCCAAATTTTTCCAACGTTTGATTGGCCATCTCTTCACAGTCTTTAATTTGGGTGACATTTACTTTCACAGTTAAAGTTTTAACGCCAAACTTGGACTCAAGCTCTTGGGAGCTTTTTTTAAGCTGCTCTTCCATAACGTCGGCCAGCACAATGTTGGCTCCTTCCTGGGCAAAGGTTGTGGCAATAGCAAACCCAATTCCTTGAGCTCCGCCGGTTATGATCGCTGATTTATCTTTTAGTTTCATGGGGCACCTTTTAAAATTAGTATAGGGTCAAATTCAATTCATTTATGACTTTGTGCAAAGTTTCCATATCGTCAAAACTCACTATTTTTTTTGTTTTATCAATGCGCCGCACGAGGCCGGACAATACTCGGCCCGGGCCCACTTCAATAAAGAGCTCCACTCCTTCTTGAATCATCCTTTGGATAGAATCTTCCCAAAAAACAGGGTGATCGATCTGACGAACAAGTTTTTCTTTAATTGCGTCCGGCTCAGACGTCGGCCTAGCGTCGCAGTTGGCCACGATCGGAGTTTGGGCCCTTTGGAAAGGCATGGATTTTAGAACCTCTTCCATTTTTATTGCGGCTTGACTCATCAATTTAGAATGGAAAGCTCCCGCTACGTTGAGCGCTATAGCGCGCACCCCAGGTTTTTTTTGCGCCAATGCTAAGAGTTGGTCAACGCCATTTTGGGTTCCAGCAACCACAATTTGACCCGGAGAGTTAAAGTTTACCATAGCGCTAAAATCTAACGCGTTTGTGGTTGAGTCGCACATCTCTTTAAGTTCCGTCCGGTCCAACCCCACAATGGCAGCCATGCGCCCTGGGTTTTCTTGGCAGCAATCATTCAAGAACTGACCGCGATATTTTACTAATTTTAAAGCGCTTTGAAAATCCACGGCGCCGCTGGCATAGAGCGCAGAATACTCTCCCAAACTGTGCCCTGCGACTAGGGCCGGACGTAACGAACTGCCGGAAAGCTCTTTACTCAGCAAACGGTAAGCAATGGCGCTGACAATCCAAATGGCCGGCTGGGTATTTTGGGTTTGGACTAGAGTTTCTTCTGGGCCTTCCAATATAATTTTTTTTAGGTCATAGCCTAGAACATCGTTGGCTTGGGCAAATAAATCCGCGGCAATTGGGTCCGCTTGTAAAAAAGATTTTCCCATCCCAACGTATTGCGCGCCTTGACCGGGAAAAATTAATGCGTATTTCAATTTTGTTCCTCTAAAATAATATTACCAACGTATTATGGCTGCGCCCCAAGTGAGCCCAGCGCCAAAGGCTACAAGTTCTACGACGTCCCCTTGGCTGATAACGCCGCTTTTTTGCGCTTCATCTAAGGCAATGATCGTAGTTGCAGCAGACATATTACCATATTTTTGTAAATTCACAAAAACTTTATCTTCCTTAATATTCAGACGCTTAGCGACGGAGTTAATGATTCGTAAATTGGCTTGATGCGGAATAATGATCTTTAAATCCTCTTGCGTCAGATGCGCCAGAGCCAAAGCCTGTTGGGAGGCCGCGACCATGTTTTCCACCGCCATTTTATAAACTTCTTGGCCGTCCATGTGGATGGTGTGGGATTTAGAGTTTAAAACATCCGCGCATAAGGGCGCTCGTGACCCTCCTCCCGGCACTTTTAAAATGTCGGAACGGGTGCCGTCTGAACCTAAATAAACGGAAAGAATGCCGGATTCACCCTTTTGAGCCGATAATATTGCCGCGCCCGCCCCATCTCCGAACAACACGCAAGTGGAACGGTCTTCCCAGTTGGTAATTTTGGATAAAGTGTCGGTACCGATTAAAAGAATTACTTTATACATTCCGGACTCAATAAAACTTTTTGCCGTAGCCAGCCCATATACAAAACCCGAACACGCGGCAGACAGGTCCATGGCTGCTGCGCGGCTTGCGCCAATGGCAGATTGGACAATGCATCCTACTGATGGAAACAGCATGTCAGGTGTACAGGTGCAGACTATAATGAGGTCAATATCCAGCGGGCTAAACTTCGCGTTATCTAAAGCGATTCGCGCTGCGGTGACGGCAAAATCGGACGTTGCCTCGGCGCTGGAGGCTATTCGGCGTTCCAGTATCCCGGTTCGGGTACGGATCCATTCATCAGTGGTTTGCACCATTTTTTCCAAATCGGCGTTGGTCAATATTTTCTGCGGGAGCGCCTTGCCCGTGCCAATGATCCTTGCTTTAAGGTCGGCCATGAATAAGGTCTGGAGGCGGGGCGTAATGGGTTTTGGGGTTTTCGATTTCGATCCTGATCTCATCGTTGATTCTTTGATGGACGCACTGCTGGGCCACGCGGATGGCGTTCTTCATCGCTTTAGCGGAGGACTTGCCGTGAGCAATAATGGAGGTGCCTTTTACGCCGAGTAGCGGCGCTCCGCCGTATTCGGCGTAATCTAATTTTTTCTTTAAATTTTTAAAAAGATGGCGCATGCATAAAAACCCGATTTTAGCCACGAGGCTCGAACAAATAATTGTTTTAATCATGCGCTGGATAGATTCCGCAGTGCCTTCAATTGTTTTTAAAACCACATTGCCAACGAAGCCGTCGCAGATAATAACGTCTGCCGTGCCTTTGGGAATATCCCGACCCTCCACGTTGCCGATGAATTTAATATAGGGGCAGGACTCAAGCAAAGGGAATGCGCGTTTAGTTAGGGCGCTGCCTTTTTCCTTTTCTTCGCCAATGGAAAGCAGTCCTACCCTGGGTTGGGATATATTTAAAATTGTTTCCGCCGCAATTTTGGACATGATTGCAAACTGTAATAAGTATTCCGGTTTGCAGTCGGTATTAGCGCCGGCGTCTGCCACCAGGCAACTGCCCTTTTGCGTGGGAATAATTGTGGCGATCATGGGCCGGTAAACGCCGGGAATTCGTCCCAGATAACGCAGAGCCGAGGTCATGACCGCGCCGGAATTCCCAGCAGAAACTACGGCGTCGGCTTTGCCTTGAGCAACCAGCCTGGTCGCCACCACGATACTTGAATCTTGTTTATAGCGGCTGGCTTTGCTGGGAGATTCATGCATCTCAATAATGTCGGAAGCGTGTTCAATAAAAATAGGGAGGTTTTTCGTATCGTGTTTGGCAAGTTCGGCAACAATCACATTTTTTTTGCCGACTAAGATAATGGGTGTTTGATATTCCCTTGCCGCTAAAACAGCGCCCTCCACAATTTTTTGCGGCGCAAAATCACCGCCCATTGCGTCAACAGCAATTTTCATGGCAGAGAATTTAAGCGGGCGCTTCTCCCCCGCCCTCTGCGTCCTTTTTCTTTTTGACTTTGCGGGGCAAAATCAATTCGCCGTCATAAAATCCGCATTCTTTGCAGACTTGGTGAGGCAAGGTCGGCGCGCTGCAATGGGAGCAGACGGCCATGCTCGGCGCGCTAATTTGCCAATTTGCCGCGCGTCTCATTCCGGTTCGCATGCGAGTGTGTTTTTTCTTCGGATTAGCCATTTTATTTTGTTCCTCGTTTCTTTAGATATAATTGCAAACTATTTAATTAAATTCTGGAAAGTTCAGTTGTTTTAAACATGATGCTAATTTCCCGATTTGCGGACTCCACCGAATCTGAGCCATGGACCAGGTTTTCTCTGGTGTCTGTGCCGTAGAGTTTTCTCAGCGTGCCCGGTTCTGCTTTTTGACAGTCGGTCGATCCAATAATTTTTCGAGTTCGGACAATTGCGTTTTCTCCCTGCCAGGCCGTGGCAATGATGGGCCCCGAAACCATGAATTGGATAAACGACTCATAAAAAAATTTTCCTTTATGAACGGAATAAAAAGATTCAATTAGCTCTTTGTCGGGATAAATCATTTTTAGTGAAAGCAGGTTAAAGCCTTCGCTTTCCAGCCGATCTAAAACTTTGCCCACTACTTTTTTATTAACGCCGTCCGGTTTTACTAATATGCAGGTTTTTTCGATCATTGGTTAAGTCCTTTCGTGCGCTGCGCGGCGAATGATTTTGGACCAAAACAGCTTGCCGGAGGGTTCTTCAATCACTTTGGGGGCCGCTGTGTAATAGTTGGCGGTCAAGTGTGAAACCTCTCGGATAAAGCTTTTAGCGCGGCGATAGTTTCGTATGTTTTGGGTTAACACGCAAATAATATAATCTCGGTTGGGAGAATAAACAATGCCCACGTCGTGGCAGGTGTTGCGCAATAGCCCTGTTTTATGCCCAATTTGCCAATCTTCCGGCAAAGGAACGGGCAGGCGGTCGTTTACGGTTTGGCTTTTTAATATCTCCATCATTTCCGAGGAACCAACGATCCGGTTGTGATAGATCATTTCTAAAAGTTTGCCCATGTCGTTGGCGGTGGTGTAGTTTTCTACTCCGCGGTCGCGTTGCCTCAAGTCCATGATCGTGCGCGACATGTTAGTGTGGTTTAATCCCATGTTGATGAAACTGTGGTTATAAAATTCGAGCCCTAATTGATTGGTTAGCATGTTGGTTGCAGTGTTGTCCGACTCCGTAATCATTTTAAAAATCAAATAGCGCACGGAAAAGCGTTCGCCGTTGCGCACGAACTTTAATTTGCCTGAACCGCGGGCTTTATTTCTCCAATTTAACTCTATGGTTTCGTCCAAGGAAATGCGGCCATCCATTTGTGCTGTGTAGAGAGCCGCCATAATCGGCAGTTTGACTAAACTGGCGCTGGCAAAAAGGCGCGAAGTGTTATGTTCAACCACCCATCCATGTTTTAAGTCTTTAATATAAATTCCGGCTGTTCCCGGAAAAAGTTGGACCCGCGTCTTTATAGAATTTTCCATTGACTTCCATTGCGGATCCGGCTGGGGGGCAATGGGGGTGGAGTAGGCTTGGTAAATTCCCCCTCCGAGCAGTATGGGGATGATGACGATTAACAGCCAAAGGAGAATTTTCTTCACGTTGTTGTCTTGGGTAAAGATTGTATGTTCTTTCAAATTTTAGAAGGTTCGAGAGAATTCATCTTGGCAATTATTGCCGTTCCCATTTCTTTGGTGCCAACTGCCGTTGGGTCATCGCGGTCTGCTTTCATGTCATAAGTGACATTTTGGCCGGCAGAAAAAATTTCGATCATGGCGCGTTCCATCTTTTGCGCGGCTTCTATTTCTCCGAGGTGGTCCAACATCAGTTTGGCAGAGAGAATGCAGGCTGAAGGGTTCACTTTATTTTGTCCCGTATACTTGGGGGCCGATCCATGAATAGCTTCAAAAACAGCAATATCTTCTCCGAAATTAGCTCCTGGAGCCACGCCTAATCCGCCTACCAAGCCCGCGCATAGATCAGACAATATGTCTCCATAAAGGTTGGGAAGGACAATGACGTCGTAAAGTTCGGGCTTTTGCACCAACTGCATGCACATGTTGTCAATCAACCTTTCCTCGTACTCTACTCTCGGCTCATACTCCTTCGCGACTTCTCGGGCGACTTCAAAAAAAAGTCCGTCTGAAAATTTCATGATATTGGCTTTAGTCACAGCGGTGACTTTTTTGCGGTTGTGTTCCACAGCGTATTCAAAAGCAAAGCGCACAATGCGTTCGGAGCCGGTGCGGGAGATGGGTTTAATGGATATGGCGGAATCTTCCCGAATTCTGTTTTTAGAGAGCTTAATAATCTCTTTTGATTCAAACGCTCCCATCGGCCACTCTACCCCGGCGTAAAGGTCTTCGGTGTTCTCGCGCACGATTACCAGGTCAATATTTTCGTATTTGGAGCGCACTCCCGGATAGGATTTGCAGGGGCGCAGACAGGCATAAAGGTCCAGCTCTTTGCGGATCGCCACGTTCACCGAGCGAAATCCTGTGCCAATGGGCGTGGTGATGGGGCCTTTAATGGCCACTTTATTTTTGCGGATCGATTCCAGCACATTTGCTGGCAAAGGAGTTCCGTACTTGTTCATAACATCAATTCCGGCTTCAACGGTTTCCCAATCGATCTCTACTCCGGTGGCGTTTACCACCCTTTTGACCGTATCCATAATTTCCGGACCAGTGCCGTCCCCCGGAATAAACGTAACTTTATGAGCCACAGTTAATTCTCCTTTTTAACGCTGATTATTATCTATAAATAATATCAACTCGTAGACGGTTTGTCAACCTAAACTCAAGGTGAGTAAAGATGAATAAAGCTCTTCTTGTTGGCGTACCATGTGGTGGATATTAAAACTGATGTCAATGGTTTTTTGCGCGTTTTTTTTTAGCTTTTCCAGTTCTTTTGGGTCGCGCAGAGTTTGGGCAAGCTTTTCGGCCAGCGTTTCGTTTTGGCCCGGCTCCACAATGTAGCCGTTGAATCCGTTTTGGATAATGTCCCTTTGGCCATCTACAGCGTATGCAAAAACAGGTTTTCCCAAAATTAACGCCTCCACTGAGGCGCGCGGCAGCCCTTCCCATAGAGAGGTCATAACCAAACAGTCCGCCAAGGCTAAAAGCGAAGGGATATCCCGGCGCCAACCAAGCAAACGTACTTTGTCCTGCAGTTTTAAGTCCCGCAGCTTTTGCTCAAGTTGCGGGCGCAGGCCACCGTCCCCCACCATTAAAAATGTCAGGTTGGGAAGTTTTTGCAGCGCGATTTTGGCAAAATCAAGGAAACCCAAAGGGTTTTTCTGGATTTTAAAAGGTCCGATATTTACCGCGATGTGCATTTGCGGAGCGATTTTAAGGTTTTCTCGAAGTTCAACCAGATTTGTTTTTTGCGCCTGATCTTTGATTTGATCAATGTCCACGCCGCTCCTGATGAGCCGATACTGTTCGGGTTTTCCGATTCCTTTAGCCAATCCGGTTTGGATGTTGTCTTGACTGACCGCGATTAAACAGTCGGTGAAATGGGCGATCCATTTCTCTAAAATGATGAACAGCCAGCGCACAAAAAATTTTTGACGGGGATTAAATCCAAAACCATGAACGGAATGAACTATCTTTTCTACGCCCGCGATCTTAGCCGCGATCCGTCCTATTATCCCGGCTTTAGAGGAGTGGGTATGCACGATATCAGGTTTTTCCCGCCTCAAAATAGCAGCCAAATCCCAAATGGCTTTGCAATCTTGCCACGGGCGAATCGGTCGAACCAGGTTCTTTACAAAAATTGTGCGCACGTGTGCTATTTTACCGGCTTCTTCATCTAAAATCCCTCCGGATCCGGCAATTAGGCCCACGTCGTATTTTTCCGGATTTAAGTGGCGGACCGTAAATAAGGTGTTTTGCTGCGCTCCGCCCAGTTCGAGTAAGGTAATAATATGTATGACTTTAATTTTATTCTTCATATGAGTTGATTTTAACAAATTGAAAAAGATGTGTAAAAGCGATAAAATTGCAGCGCATGAAAATTCTTTTTATCGCGAGCAAAGACCCGGATTATTTGCAAGATTTAACTTATTCGGGGTTAGCCGAGCGGCTCGGCAAAGAAAATGTGGTGGATTATCCCCGCCATTGGCAGTTCCATAAGGTTAAAAAACATTTTTGGAGCGCGGCTAACCGCTATCCGCGGAATTTAGGGTATAACGTTGATTCGCCGGCGGCGTTTAACGATAAAGAAATCGAATCGTTTTTAAATAAAAACGAATTTGATTGGGTGGCTTTAGGCGCGGCTAAACCAGATGCGTTGCGAACGTTCTTAGAAATTGAACATAAGATCAAAGCGCCCTGGTTTTTTATTGACGGCGGGGATCGAACAGAAATCGGCGGGGATTTTCTAAGAGAGGGCGGCGCCCAAGACTTTCACCAGTTTCAATCGCTCTGCCGCAGATGTCCGCCCGCATTAATTTTTAAAAGGGAGCTGGCTATTGGAGAATCAATTCCGCAATGTTTGCCCCTTCCCTTTTCCGTTAATACTCGCCAATTGTCAATCCTGCCCTGCGCTTTGACTAAAAGGTTTCAGGTAGTGTTTTGGGCTGTGGAATCTTCCCCCATTCGCCGCAAAGTCCTGCAAAGTTTGCGCGGAAAATACGATTGCAGTTTAAACGGCACGGCAAGCGGACAAAAATTTAAAAAATATAAATTTACTGGGGCAGATTATTTTAAAAGTTTAAACCAATCCCAAGTTGCGCTTAGTTTTCGGGGCGAGGGTTTTGACACTTTACGTTATTGGGAAATTCCCGCATGCGGAAGTTTGCTCTTATCCGAGCGCCCTTTGATACAGATCCAAAATAATTTTATGGACCGCGGTCAAGCGGTTTTTTGCAAAAATGACGCCTCGGATTTGTTTCTTTTGATCGACTATTACTTGGGGCGTCCTGATGAAGCCTGCGCAATTGCGCAGGAAGGGCAAAAACATTTGTTGGCGCACCATACCCACCTGCACCGCGCGGATTATATTTTAAACGCGCTGGAGTGCGTTTAGCCGGTCAATAGTTCAGCAGTTTTTTTTCCGTCTAGTATGGCTTCTTCCATAAAGGAGTATTTCCATTCCCCGTAGCGGCCAATGGCGTGTATCCCGGCGTTGTTTAAAAATTTAAAAATTTCATCAAGCACAAGTTTGCGGTTTGGAGTATAAATAACGTAAGCGTGATTGATTCTAATGACGTCCGCCACTAAAATTTTATCTTTGGGTTCTAAAATGCCGCATTTTTCTAAGTCTGACCGGATGCGTTTGAGGAAGTGGGGATTTTTATAGTCAATTTTCTTTTGCGGCGGATGAGCAACTTCCACATACATC
>JAHFBY010000298.1 GCA_023249835.1 Elusimicrobiota bacterium
TAAACCAAAACTTAAACCCGCAAAAAAGAACGTGTTGCCCCCTAACTGCGCGAAACTGGAAAACAAAATTAACGGCGAAATTACCCAGGCGATTAAGAACACGGTCACCGTTATCAAGTAGTGGTTAAACATCATCATTTGCGTAAACTTTTCGTCGTTGGGCACTTGCGGGTTTTTGAGGTACAAGTAACTGATCAAGTCCATAATAAAACGGGTTACGTTAAAAGCGTAGCGGGTTTCTGTGCCGGCAATACTTTCAATGGTTGACGCCCGGCCCCAATAGTAAATGCGCCAATCAATGTGAATGGAGGTTATGTAAGCGTTTTCTTCAACCGCGAACAGTCTCGCTATGTAATAGCCCGAAGAGTCTTCTCCCGGGGTAAAAAAACCAAAAACCATAAAAGATTTGATCAGCGCTTTGCCGTACAAGGAACTGTTGTAGGCCAGAGCGCGGAGGATCCCGCCCGTAAAAGTTTGTTGGGACACGCCGTAAGCTTCGGTTACGCTAAACCCTTGTTGAGCGGCAATGCGCATAGTAGCGTTGATTACGCCTAAATGAGGGTTGTTGCCTTGCAGCGCGGACCAAAACGGGGTAAAAATGGTTTGGCCCCGCATAACCCAGTTGTGCGCGTCTTGGTTAGAAGAGTAGCCCACGCCCGCATATAAGTTGCTTGCGAGCTGTCCGTTTTTGTTGCTTTTGACCATGCCGTCTTTTTTGGCGTCATGTATCATCAACCGCACGCCAAAGGTATCGGTAGTGAGTATATCGTCCGCGGTTCTAACCAGGTTGTTCCAGGCTTTCTCGTCATCCGAACCAGGGTTAAAATATTCGCTGTATTTTTCAAGTATTCTGCGCATGGGCTTTAAATTGGACTTTCTAAATTCATCGAAATGTTGAGCCCAAACTTTATAGTTTGACCCGATTACCTTGTCTTCTGCATTGTTTTTTATGAAACAGTTATTTTTCAGAAGATTATCGTTAATAAAGTTACGATCCTCTCCACTAAGAGTATCGCTGCCGTCAGCCTCCTTTGCAGCTTGTAAGGCAGTAATTTGAGCTAAAAACATGTCTAAAGATTCGTGGGCTGTGAGATTGCCTTGACGGTCAACTTGGATTTTATGTTTGTCCCTTTCCCAGAGAAAGGCGTCGTGAAAATTTAGCCGGTGTCTGGACTCTGCCAGCTTACTATAGGCGCCAAAATGCTCTAAAAAGATAACTTCGTCGTAGAGCCGGTCCAACAATATTTTATTAAGGTCTTCGTTATTGCTAATCGGAGGCATGGCGGTGGTTTGAAGTTCAGTGGCTTCTTTTCTTCCGTAACTGTTATAAAGAGTTTCAAAATCAGCTTGATTAAAATTTATTTTGAGCCTTTTTATATCATTCTTCATGTTAGCGTCTAAAATTTCATCTAGCCGTTTTTTGGCGTCGTACAGGGAAAGGAACCTGCGGTCAAGCGAAACAGTGCGCACGGCTCGGGCATATTCGTAATCGCCTTGAGCGTGGCTTAAGGTGCGGTGCCATTGTTTATGATCTTCGTGCATGGACTCTACCACCGTTGCGTTGGTAGGCCTGATTTCGTTAGCCCACTCTTCAATCATTTCCGCTACAAAGCGAACTTCCTGGTAACTAAGATCATTTAAATTAAATGTGCTTGATTTTTTCTTTTTAGTTCCTGGAGGTATTTGAGCAGTTTGGTCAACGAATGTTGAAAACTCGTTAAACTCATTGTAGTTTTCTGTTCCGGACAAAAAGTCAATAAAATTTTTGAAAACAGGGCTACCACTAATGTCACCTGCAAACTTTTTTTTCATTTTAGCCATTAAATTTTTCCATTCTTGCGCGTTGTTTTTGGCTAAGAAACCTAAGAGGTGCGCTTTGTCGGATTTACGGAAATATTCGGGGTTAATGAGCCGTTCAAAAGTGTTTTTCATTTCTTCGCCCGCGCATTGAACGTGCGTGGTAACAGATTGAATGCGCGTGTACTCTTCAGAGTCCGGTTTTTTGCGCGAAATGGCTTCAAACGCTGCGCGCAGGGTTTCTTGCGCTACAAGGCTTGCGGGCAGAACATAGTCGCCGTCCCCCAGTTTTTGAACTTCAGCAAGGTCCATATTTAGCCAAATGGCGACCTGGAGCTTGTCGTTACCTAAAGCGAGCAGCCAGTTGGCCGCCTCAGATTGGCTTAACCGCCACTTTCTTTCTGAACTTAAGATCAGCTCTTCAAAATACTCTTTTACAGTGACCCCGGGCAAAAGCGACCCGTAACCATTTTCCACCGCTTTAAATTCTTCTATATATTCGCGCGATGTTCGCCGCCAGCCAACGTCGCTAAAAAGCGGGGAAAGAAACTGAAAGAAAATGCCGATTAAAGGGATTTGGGACAGTTTATAAAACACGTCGGACTTCATTGAGTTATAACTGCCTTTTTTACGCCAATAAAAGAAAATGCCGACCCAAAAGATTAGTTGCGCAACTACAAAACCAATCGCTGCAAAGGAAGCGGTGGCAAAGGGCAAAACCAGGAACATACACACGCCAATAATTATGGGGGAAAACACTAAAGCCGGGATAAAGATATGTTCTAAAAAAAGCCGGGCAAATTTCCAGAAAATAATGGACAAAACAAAACCAATGGCCAGCCAAAGAGCAAAAACTAAATTGTAATCGTTAGAATAAAACTGGTTAAACGCTATTGCCAAAGCAATGGCGGTTAAACCAACCAACATCTTTTCTAAAAATATGTTTTTGTGGCCCACTCGTTTAGCTGTGCGCGACCAGTTTTCTTCTTTCCAAACGGATTTGCTGCGGTAGCCAATGACAATGTGCCACATGGACTGCAACGTTGCCGGCGCTAATACCGCCAGCAAGAACCCGTTAATTAATAAGGTTACCGGAGTGAACGCGCCAGACTGAATCGCGGACAAAAATTTCCCGGTTCCCGGCACCCATTTAAAAGGATTTTTAGTTTCCGGCGTGGTAACCGGTGGGTCTATAACCGGTGGGTCTATAACCGGTGGGTCTATAACCGGTGGGTCTATAACCGGTGGGTCAACCGGAATCGTTGGTGGCGGCGTTGGATCCCCTCGGCCTAGTGTGGAAACGTCTCCATTGTTGTTAGCTCCTTTATCGAGAGCGGCTGATCCCACATCCTGGTTGCTGGATCCGCCTGTTGAACCGCCGGCGTTGCCAATAATGCCGGCAGATTTAGTGTCCGGCACATCGAGCAATCCCATATGGGCTATAGCGTCTGGTAAACCTTGCAGAAACCCTACCAAAAGAAATCCGCCAAAAAATAAGGCGAAGAGCACAAATACCGGCAAAATAAACCATTTGTTGCGCGCTTTGCCAATCAAGGCCGGAGGCAGCATAAAAGCGAGCAAGAACATCGTTACCCCTAAGGAAGCGCTAAAAGTAATAAAAACATAAACAGACAATCCTAGACCAACCGCTATCCAAGCTTTAACCGCGGACCGTTTCCAGCCTTTTTCCACGCTCCAA
>JAHFBY010000299.1 GCA_023249835.1 Elusimicrobiota bacterium
GGTTAAGGATGGAGTTTATATGCTTTTAGCGCATGCGGAGGATATTGCGGGGAACGTGGCCGAGGTAAATAAGAAATTGGTTTTGGACAGCACGCCGCCGGAAGTGGGTGGGACAACGGTGAAGGTGTTGCCGGGGGAACACGCTAAAGCGGAAGTGTTTACGAAGAAGGACAGTTCAGTTGAATTGAGTATGAAAGTAGCCGACAACTTGTCCGCGTTGTTAAAGGCAGAGTGGACGATTCGGAGCGGAGAAAACATCATCGCACAGGTCAGAGCAACGGTTGCTGCGGCCACAGCGCAGAAAGAACAGAAGCTTAGCTTTAACGGGAAAGATATAGCAGGAACAGAAATTGCGGACGGGACGTACGCTATGGACCTGGTTGTTAAGGATGAGGCGGGGAATGTAACGGCGGTGAATTTGCCGGACTTGCGGATTGACCGGAGCGCGCCGGTGGCAGTGAGCCAGTACGTGGACAATTCGATCTTTACGCCGGACGACGGGGACGGGAACGGGGATACGGTGAGTTTGAACTACGTTTTGTCTGAGCCGGGATACGTGATTTTGAACGTTGAAGATCAGATTGGAATAAAACGGTATAGCTGGAACTTAACGCCAAGGGAACCAGTAAGTAAAGGCAGCTTTGTGTGGGACGGAAAGATCAATGGAACGTATGCGGCGGACGGGTCGTATATTTTCCGGACAGCGAGCGCGGACGATGTTGGCAACGAGTCAACGGCAACGATCGCGGTGATAAAGAACAATATACCGGCGCAGATTAGTTTTCCAAGAGGAGATGCGGTTAAGGTGGGCGGGATTGTGAGCATTAAAGGGATTGCTTTGGATCCGGTTGTAAACGATACTATTGGTTTTGACGGGTACGAAGTTTGGGTGAGAGAGGGAGTAAGCATAGATTTTAGCGTTACGGAAAATAGTCCGTTGAACCCGGATAGTGGCAAATGGCAGCGCGTGCCGGTGCCCGAGGGATATCAGGATTCTTCTGATCCGCTTTATCCCAATTCTAACCGCTCGTTACGCTCAATTCTTAATGCAACGCTGGCGACCTGGGACACGCAGGGTTTAGAGCAAGGCTCGAAATATACCTTGTTGCTAGCGGCAAAAGATAAAGCCGGGCAATACAGTTACGACAGTCAAGAAGTGGAAATAGACGCGGGCGCTGATAACACAGCGCCGGGACTTAGTGTTAAGGCTCCGGCAATCTTTAATATCGTATTTGCCAGCGCGGTGTTTAACATTAGTTATACGCTTTTCGGAGAAGCGGGGAAAAGCGCGGACGTGACAGTAGAGGTTTTTTCCCTCACCCGGCCTCCGGCCACCCTCTCCCGCGAAGCGGGCGAGGGATTAGCCTACGGCCCAATCGTATACAGAAAAGAGTATTTGAACCAAAGCGTTGACCAAACCCTAACCTGGAACGGGCGCAACAGCGTAAGCGGCCAAGTTGTGCCGAGCGGGAGCTACCGGTTGCGTGGAAAAGCGCGGGACGCCGACGGTATGGGCGTAACAACGGTAGACCACGATTTTGTTTTAGAAGCGAGCGTAAACGAAGATTTAAAAGTAACGAAGTTTACCGCATCAAAGGGGATAGCGTTGCCAGGGGAAACAGTGGACGTCTCGTTCACCTTATCCAAAGAGTCTACAGTAACGATCCAGGTGTTTGACATGCAAAACAACTTGGTAGCGACGTTGGCGAATTCGGGGTTAGTTGCGGGAGGAAGGGAAAACTCTTTGCCCTACAGCGTAACAACGGAAGGTTTGTACCGCGTGGAACTAAGAGCTCGGGCAACGGACGATAAGAAATCAGAAAGCGGGGCAGGGTTGTCCTTGGCAGTGAGCCAAACCCCCGGAACCGGAGGAACAGCGGTGATCAGTTCACCGGCGGAAGGTTCTACGCAATCGGGAGAGTCAAACTTTAGTTGGAGCGCAAAAGCGAAGGGGGATTACTATCCGCCGCAAAGTTATAACAGCGCGCTGCAAGCCGACGGACAGGAGGTCCAGACGTTTTATCAGAGCGGGTCTTGGATCCAAACCACGAAGAACGATTTTAGCGCTGGAAACAAGTTCAACGTGGAAGTGAGCACGGCGTATGGAAACGGGGGAGTAATGTTGGCTCAGCCGGAGCAGCAAATCCAAAACAGTGTTGGGTTTGGATGGGTAGGCGGACAAGCAATAAACGCTGGATTAGTTTACTATGCGCAAAGCTTTTCCATGTCAAAGTCAGGCGTATACGGGCTAAAAAGCGTCTATTTTTATTTTAATATGCCGAGCTTTTATAATATGTATAGCTTGGAAATTCGAGAAGATAATAATAGTAGACCCTCTGAGGCTGTGATTGAAAGTAAAAGTCTGGGCTGTTTGTCATCCAACGAGGTTACAAAAGTGTTGGGAGCGAATTTTACCGGTTTAAAGGTAGATTTAAATGGAGAGAAGAAATATTGGGCGGTATTACGGGAAAGTTGGGGAGAGTGCGGAGGAGATGTAAATAGTAAAGGTTGGGGCGGATATATGCATGGAACAACGGATAATCGTTATCCGCGTGGCGAGTTTATAATGCGGATGTATGGCAAAGACGGGAAAGATTTTGGGTGGACGTTCGATGCCGCCAACGACGCAACTTTTTGGATTTATTTTGAGCCTTTTGTTTCTTCTGGAACGTACACTTCCACGATCTATGACGCGGGATTAGATTTAAGCGCTTGGGGCGAGTTTGTAGCTAACCCCTATCCCGGTCTGACTAACGATTTGGTTTATAAGACGCAAGTGAGCCAGGACGGGGTAAGTTGGGACGCGGAAACAGCGGTGGGGAACGGGGGCAAGATCAATTCGGCGGTGAAACGGTACATCCGCTGGAAAGCGTACTTTACCATGACCGCGGCTAAACAAAGTTACGTGCTGGAAAACGTTATGGTCAATTACAACACTATCACCCACGTGCCGAAGAGTTTTAGCTGGAAGAAGAACGTTGCGGGAACCGTGTACTATAACCATCCGCAAACTTACGGGGACCTGAGCCAGGGACTCTACGGGCTGTTTAGCGAAGAGTCTAACGGAAAAAACATACCGGCGGAATACCCTAAATATTCGGTTGCGTCTACGGACAACCCGCAAGTGGCGCACAGTTTTACGAGTGCCAGCCGAGGGTCGCAGTTAAAAGCAGGTTATGAAGTAAAACAGGCGTGGACGAGCGCAATGGACCCGGCGTTAAACGGAGGGTCAATTGTGCAGGAGAACGCAGCGTTTAACAATGATCCCAACCCCTTGCGGTTCACCATGCAGTCGCCGTACGATTTTGCGAGCCAAAAGTTAGGGTTAATCCCAATTGCCTCGGCGTACCCTGCGCTAAACCTGTATTCTGATCCAACGTTAAAGAACAAATACACGTTTTGGAACAGCGGAAAAGAACTTTTAGATAACCCCTATATTGCGGTAGACGCGGAGGCTAGAGGGTGGGAGTTGTCTTTA
>JAHFBY010000300.1 GCA_023249835.1 Elusimicrobiota bacterium
CTGGGGAATGTTTAAAGCCATGAGCCGCTATATGGACGGCACCACTTCAAGCTCCCTCTATGAGACTCGGCTCGGACGCGAAGAGTTCGGCAAAGAGGTGCACGCTTACAGCGTTGCCTTTTCGGATGAGGATATCCGCGAACTGCATGGCTATTGCGACAAAATAATTTTTAATTCCATTTCGCAACTGAAGCTTTTTTACGCCCAAGTAAAACACCTGCAAATTGGATTGCGCGTCAACCCGCTTATCAGCTATTCGCACTTTGACCTGGCGGACCCTGCGCGCAAACACTCCAAACTTGGCGTTACCGATTTAAATGCGGTGATGGAAGTCGCGGGTCTTATTTCCGGCGCTATGTTTCATTACAATTGCGAAAACGACGACTTTGAAAGTTTCAACAACATGTTAGACATTTTAGGATCACGGTTCGGAGCCCTTCTAAAGAAATTAAATTGGATTAGTTTGGGCGGCGGTTACTATTTCACAAAAGACAACTACCCACTAGAAAAATTTGCGGAAAAGTTAAAAAAATTCAGCCAAATGCATGAAGTGCAGATATATTTAGAGCCGGGGGAAGCAGCGATTACCAATGCCGCTACTTTTGTCACTAAAGTCTTGGACATAGTGCACAACGAATCTGATATCGCAATTGTGGACAGTTCGGTAGAAGCGCACATGTTAGACCTCTTGATTTATCGCACGCCCGCAAAACTTGCAGATGGCGTTCACGGACAATACGCCTACACGATTGCCGGCAAATCTTGCCTGGCCGGCGATATATTTGGCACTTATCAATTTAACGAACCGCTGCGAGTGGGAAGTTTAGTGCATTTCGCTGATGCGGCCGGTTATACTATGGTGAAGAAGAATTGGTTCAACGGATTACAAATGCCGTCCATTGTCATCAAACAAAAAGACGGAACTTATAAGTTGCAGAGGGAATTTAATTATGCGGATTTTAAGAATAATTTATCTTAAGCCTTGCAAGGAGGTAAAATGAAAAAAAACGTTCTTATTATTGGAGCGGGAGGAGTGGCACAGGTCACAGCTCACAAATGCGCGCAGCATAACGACATCTTAGGAGATATCTGCATTGCGTCCCGCACACAAAGCAAGTGTGAGGATATCATTAAGGGCATACACCGTAAAAATCATTTCAAAGATTCGACTAAAAAAATCTATTCCCGGCAAGTCAACGCGCTAAATGTCCCAGAAACGATTGCGTTGATAAAATCAACGCAATCGGAGATTGTCATCAACCTAGGCATTTCATTTTTAAACATGTCCATACTTGAAGCCTGTTTAGAAACCGGCGCCGTTTACATGGACACTGCGATTCATGAAGAGCCCAATAAAATTTGCGAGGATCCTCCCTGGTACGGCAATTACGAATGGAAACGCAAAGAACGTTGCGCTCAGAAAGGGCTTAGCGCCATACTCGGCGTAGGGTTTGATCCGGGAGTCGTTAACGCCTACTGCGCGTACGCTGTAAAACATCATTTTGACACTATTGATACCATTGACATTATGGATGTAAATGCCGGCAACCATGGCAAGTATTTTGCCACAAACTTTGATCCGGAAATAAATTTTCGGGAGTTTACCGGCAAAGTTTGGACTTGGATTGACCGACAATGGGTGGCAAAACCCGTGCATTCCATTAAAAAGACGTACAATTTCCCTGTTGTTGGAGAGCAGCCGATCTATCTAAATGGCCATGACGAACTGCACTCGCTTTACAAAAATATCGACGCCAATAGCATTCGCTTCTGGATGGGTTTTAGCGACCACTACATCAACTGCTTCACCGTGCTTAAGAATATCGGACTGCTCTCTGAACAGCCGGTAAAAACAGCTGAGGGATTGGAAGTGGTTCCGCTCAAAGTGGTGAAAGCATGTTTACCCAACCCGTCAACCCTGGCTCCTAACTACACGGGCAAGACCTGTATTGGGAACCTATTTAAGGGGAAAAAAAATAATCAGGACAAAGAAATTTTTATTTATAACACCTGCGACCACAAACAATGCTACAACGAAGTGGAATCGCAAGCCATCTCCTACACTGCCGGGGTTCCGCCGGCGGCCGCGGCCATTTTAGTAGCGCAAGGGGTATGGGATCCAAAAACAATGGTCAACGTGGAAGAGTTAGACCCTGACCCATTTTTAGCCATTTTGGACAAAATTGGACTACCCACAATTGTAGAAGATAAAACCCCTAAACTAGTGGCTTAGTTTGTAAATGAATCGAAAGAATATTCTCATTGTTGGCGCGGGAGGAGTTGGACACGTTGCAGCGCACAAGTGCGCTCAAAACAACGACATCTTAGGCGACATCTGTATCGCTTCCCGCAAAAAAGTGAAGTGCGATGCCATTTTACAGAGCCTCATTCGCAAAGGAAGCCTTAAAGACAAGAGTAAAAAGATAAGCGGCATTCAGTTGGACGCCATGGACATTGAGCGCACCAAAGAGCTCATATTAAAAACCCGGTCAGGAATCGTTATCAACGCGGGAACATCTTTCATAAACATGTCGGTGTTAGAAGCCTGTATCCAGACTGGGACAGTCTACATTGACACCTCTATCCACGAAGAACCGGACCGCCCGGTTGAGAGTCCCCCTTGGTATGCCAATTATGAATGGAAGCGTAAAAACCGCTGTAAAGAATTGGGCTTAACCGCTATCTTGGGAGTTGGATTTGATCCTGGGGTTGTAAACGCCTACTGTTCTTACACTCTAAAACATTATTTGGATACAGTGGATACCATTGACATCTTAGATGTGAACGCTGGTCATCACGGACGGTTTTTTGCCACTAACTTCGATACGGAAATAAACTTTCGGGAATTTATCTATAACATGTGGGCCTGGATAGACCGCAAGTGGGTAGCTAAACCAGCGCATTCGGTAAAGATGGAGTTTGATTTTCCAGAAGTGGGCAAACAAACCGTATATTTAAACGGACATGACGAAGTGCATTCTTTGTCACAACACATCTCTGCCAACAGCATTCGTTTTTGGATGGGATTTAGCGATCACTACATCAACTGCTTTAACGTACTTAAAAATATTGGCCTGATCTCGGAGAAATCAATTAAAACTGCGGAAGGGTTGGAAGTAGTCCCTTTAAAAGTAGTCAAAGCTTGTATGCCGGACCCCATGTCACTGGCGCCAACTTACACGGGCAAGACCTGTATTGGCACATTAATTAAAGGATCTAAACAAGGTCATAAAAAAGAATATTTTCTATACAACATTTCTGATCACTCCGAGTGTTTCCGTGAGATAGAGGCGCACGCCATATCCTATACTGCTGGAGTGCCGGCTGTAGCAGCAGCGATATTAGTGACCCAACACGATTGGGATGTTAAAACAATGGTAAACGTGGAAGAATTGAATCCTGATCCATTTTTAAAGCTATTGACGAAGATGGGGCTATCTACCCGAATCAAAGAAAATAAAAATAAAG
>JAHFBY010000301.1 GCA_023249835.1 Elusimicrobiota bacterium
ACGCCTCTCCAATCAAGAGTATTCCTCTCACGTTTTTTTTGATCATTGGAATCAAGGATTTATAGGAACTCCCCTTATCCTGACCTCCTAAAATAAGCCACAGAGGACAATCGTAGGCTTCTAACGCCTTGAGCGTTGAATCCACGTTCGTTGACTTAGAATCATTGACGTATACAGTTCTATCCAGTTCTCGCACCTGTTCCAAGCGATGTTCTACGCCCTTAAACTGTTGTAATGAGCGGCGAACCGCGGCAAAAGGCAGGCCCATTTGCAATGCGCATCCAATCGCCGCGCAACTGTTTTCAATATTATGCCTGCCCGGCAAATACCTGGGAGCAGGAAAGGTTAAATAACGAAACGGTGAATTCAAACGAGCAATAATCGATCGGGTTTTCTTGTCCCAAAAAATTCCGGAAGGGAGCTTGCGCCGAGCGGAAAACCATACTACTTTGCATTTCACAGATTTGGCGATTTTCCTACACCTTGGATCTTCATAATTTAAAAGCGCAACGTCGCTTCCCCGGGGGAGGGTCCTTGAATTTAAAAAAAGCTTTGCTTTGGCGGCGCAATAGGCCCCCATTGTGCCGTGGCGGCGCAAGTGATCCGGGGTTAAATTAAGGACGGCGCCGGTTTCCACGCGAAAAGCGCTTATCCCCTCTAACATGTAGGATGAAATTTCTAGCGCCACGCAATCGTATTCGCCTGCATCCAGCGCGTAATCGCTCAGCGGTCTGCCAATATTGCCCGCAACCAAAGTTTTTAGTCCCGACTCCCGGCACATATCTCCCAACAGCGATACCGTGGTAGTTTTTCCATTGGTGCCGGTAATTCCGATCAGCTTAGCGAATGAACCTATGCGGTAGGCCAGTTCCAGTTCTGTCCAAACCGGAATATTTTTTTTCCTAGCTGAAAACAATATTGGCTGTTGCCAAGGCACTCCCGGAGAAACAACCAATAAATCCTGCTCCAATAGTCGCTCGGTATGTTTTCCAAACTCAGCGGGCACCCCTTTTAATTCCGGGGGCAACCGCGCCCAATTAACCTTTGCGCTATCTGAATCGCTTAAAAATAGCTGCGCTCTTAAATTAAGCAGCATCTTAGCCGCGCTGACTCCAGATTGTCCTAACCCGACTATTGCCACCCTTGACTTGGGTAGAGCGGTCTTTAACTGCTCACCGCTTAAATTCATTAAGGATATTTTATTTTCATTCATAAAACTGCGGACTGATTGATAAGTTATCTTAATTTTAGGGATGAGAGCGCGACCAGCGACAACACAATGGAAATGATCCAGAAGCGCGTGGTCACTTTCGCCTCGTTCCAACCCATCAACTCAAAATGATGATGCAAAGGAGCCATCTTAAACACCCTCTTCCTGCGGTAACGGTAGGAAACCACTTGAATTAATACTCACCCGGCCTCCGCCACAAACAGCCCGCCCACTATAATTAGGATTAATTCTTGCCGGATCAAAATTGCCACTAGTCCTAATAATCCGCCAAGAAACAAGGAACCGGTGTCCCCCATAAATATTTCCGCCGGATAACAATTATACCAAAGAAACCCTAACGCCGCTCCCACCACTGCGGCTAAGAAGACCGTAAGCTCTCCGGCGCCGGGCACTGGTATGATTTTTAAATAGGTGGAAAACTTTGCGTGGCCGGCCATATATGCAAATATGGAATAAGTGAGCGCAGACACGATAATGGAACCAATGGCCAATCCGTCCAACCCGTCCGTCAAATTAACTGCATTGGAAGAACCAATTATAACTAAAATCATTAATATTATGTATCCTGAACCAATATTTATGTATAGTTCCTTGGTATAGGGGATATGCAACAGCGTAGAATAAGCGGAATTGGGCGGACACATTGTTAAATAGGTTACGATGCCTAATGATAAAACCAACTGAGAAAACATCTTAGCCGCGGGACTAATCCCTTTAGTTTTACCGCCCCAACCTTTCCATTTCCAATAATCATCCACAAATCCAATCATCCCCAAAAAAACCACGGCGATCAAACTTAACACTACAAACCGATTATCCAACCTCGCCCACAATAGGGTAGATACGATAGTGGTAAGCAAGATGAGCATCCCTCCCATGGTGGGCGTGTTAGACTTAGTCAAATGGGACTTGGGGCCATCGGACCGAATAGTTTGGGTAATGAGCCTGGAACGAATAAAATTAATGAACTCCGGGGCTAAGAACCAATTCAATAGGAGCGCGGTTATCACTGCGCCGCCCGCGCGAAAAGTAATGTAATTTAAAACATTTAGAGGAGAAAAAATGTCTTTAAAATTATAGAGGAGGTATAACATGTTGTTTTATGATCTCATCCATAGCCCCTTCCAAATGCATCCCGCGCGACCCTTTAAAAAACAAAACCCGGTCCGCTTGGGCCCATTTGCGGATTTCATCTTTAAGCGTTTGGAGGTCGGGGAAATGAACCACTGTGTTTTCGCTGGCGAATTTATTTTTTGCTCCTTGATAGGCAAAGCGCATCTGCGCGCCGAAAAAGAACACTTTAGTCAGGGACAATCCGGCAAGGAATTCTCCCAAATTTTGATGTTCAACCCGGGAACTTTCTCCTAACTCCAGCATATCGCCCAGGACCGCGCATCGCTCTTTATGGGGGTAGGAATCAACGAAATCCTGTAAAGCGGCGCGCATGGATTTAGGGTTGGCGTTGTAAGCGTCGTTAACTAGTTCACAACCGTTCTCCAACTTCAAAACTTGGAACCTCATTTGCGGGCCTTGAAAATTGGCCAAACCCTCCTTCACTGCTTCGCCGGATATTCCCAGCGCAAAACAGGCCGCAGAAGCAGCCAAAGCATTGAGGACATTTGAGCGCCCCATGCTGTTTAAACTACAATCTATTTTCTCAAACACCCTTCCTTGCTCGTCCTTATAAGTTAACCTAAACTTTACCGGCGATGGACACAAAACAATATTGTCTGCCTGAACGTTCGCTTGCGAAGAAAATCCGAAACTGATCACTTTTAATTTATTTTTATCTTCGGCCGCGCTGCGCAGAAAATCAAAATAGGCGTCTTCTCCGGGTAAAATCGCGAAACCATTTTCTACGACGTGGTCCAGTATTTCGGACTCCCCTTGCGCGATTTCATCTAAAGTTCCGAAAGTCATGGAATGCTCTAAACCTATGTTAGTGATGATTGCGGCGTGGGGCCTGACCAATTCGGAAAGCAGGGACACCTCGCCCTTAGCGCTGGCCCCGATTTCAAAAATACCAAAACGATGGTTAGGTCCATAACTTAAAAGCGAAATCGGACAGCCTATTTCATTATTTAAATTTCCAATCGTGTAAATGGAGGGACCCACCCGCATCAAGATTTGCGCAACCATTTCCTTAACGGACGTTTTTCCCGCGGTGCCGCTCACGCCCACGCGTTGGGATTGACCGCCGTACTTTAGGCTATAGACGCGCGCAATGTCGCGCAACG
>JAHFBY010000302.1 GCA_023249835.1 Elusimicrobiota bacterium
TAGGTGTGAAGGAGTCCCAAGGCATTGACTACCGCGCTGCGCACATAAGGCACTTCGTCATTAATGTGCTTTAATAGCGGCGCTCGTCCAGCGTTTTTCTTTAAACTGCCCAAAGTGGATGCGGCTTGACGGCGTATTTGCGGCTCTTTGCTCTCTAAGTCCTTGATAGCAGACTCCACCGGATCTGGTAAAACCGGACTAACTTCGACATTAGCGAACAAAAGCGCGCCGCTTAAACCAGCGCTTAAATGTAAAAAAAGTAAAATTAGTAAACCAGCTATTTTTTTCATTTTAAAATTTTACATAATCTTAAATGGCGAGTCAAAAAATTAAGAACCGCAAATCGGGCAATATTTCCAATCGTCCGCTAAAACACGAAAACATCGGGAACAGTTTTTTTGCAGGGAGTGACGGCAGAGCGGGCAATAGGCAAATTCCGGCTTGATATTTTTAAAACACTCCGGACATTGCAATATAACCGGGCTCTTTTTTTCCGTTGCCGAACCAAGGTTAGGCTGCGGAGCGGTAATTGAGGCTAACGTTAAGCCGGGTTTGGGTTGAACCGTTTCCTCTGTTGGTTGACCGGGACTCGTGGACCCGCCGGTCACTATATTTTGCATCTTTGCGTCAATACAGTTTTTCACTTGATGAAGATCGCTGCCCACAAACCTATGTATCCGTTCCGAAGTGCGCACAATTAAAGATTCGGTAATAGTTCCAGTCACTTCCACCAACCGAATGGCACTCAAGGGTATCACCGTGTCCTTTGCTCCCATTGCCCGCTCTAAAGCGCCCGGAATAAAATCCAAAGAATCGTTGCGTATACTCAAAATCCCGCCTTGAGCCAGCATTGTGCCAATGTAGTAGGTCATTTTAAATTGATTCTCAGCCATGGGTTACCCCTCCCGCAAGAAACATGTTTTTTTCATATAAGATCATCAAGCCTTCCAAAGTCAATTCCGGCAGAATATTTTCTTTTCGAATCCATTTAGAGTCTACGGCCATGATCTGGGCCAATCCGCCTGTGGCCGCGATCTTGGCTCCCTTGCCCAGTTCTGCCTTCAATTTAGTCAAAAGTCCATCTACCAAACAAATATATCCATAATATAGTCCCGATTGAATGGATTCTACCGTTGATTTGCCAATTAAATGTTTAGGTTTGGCCAATTCTACGCGAGGTAGTTTTGCCGTATGCCGGGAAAGGCTCTCACTGGCGAGCAAGGGCCCCGGAACAATCAGTCCCCCGGCATATTCCCCTTTGCGCGTAACGCAGTCAAAGGTAGTCGCTGTGCCATAATCCACCACAATGGCAGGCCCCCCCATTTTTGCATAGACGGCAATAGCATTGACAATGCGGTCAGCCCCCACTTCTTTGGGATGATCATATAAGATGGGCAGCGAAGATTTCAAGTTGTCCCCCACAAAAAGGGAATTCAACTGAAAATATTTTTTCGCTAACTCCTGGAACACCCCATTTAATTGCGGGACCACGCTGGCAATAACAATGGCAATAATTTTGCCGCGTTCTACGTTCATATAATACAAAAGGTCAAGAATTTTTGTGCCGTACTCATCAGCCGTTGAGCGCTGCATTGTAGACAGCCTCCAGGAATTAATCAGCGTCGCGGAACTTTTCTTATTATTCCATAACCGCGTCCCCTTGCTCGGTTCACTCACCCCCGTAAACAAACCGATGGTAACGTTGGTGTTGCCGATATCAATGGCTAAAAGCATAAATTGGAATTCACATTATTTTCCGGGCAACCCCGGTTCGGTCAGTTTGTTGGGGTTTAATATTTCTACAATATCTTTTTCCGAAAGGAGATGGTCTTCTTGCACGACTTGCGGCACTGTTTTTTTCTCTTTTAAGGATTTTTTAACCACTTCCGCTGCGCGCGCATAACCGATATAAGAGTTGAGCGCGGTAGCCAACGAGGGGCTAATTTCCGCATAATGACGGCATTCTTCCACGTTGGCGGTAATTCCTTTAACGCAACGATCGGTAAATTCCCGCACCGCGTTGCGAAGAATTTCTAAAGATAAGTTGAGGTTAAAAGACATCACCGGCATCATTACGTTTAACTCCAACTGTCCGGCCCCGACAGCCATGGAAACGGTTTGGTCGTTGCCCACGATTTGAAAGCACACCATGTTCAGCATCTCCGCCATGGACGGGTTCACCTTGCCCGGCATTATGGATGATCCCGGCTGTACCGCCGGCAAAACAATTTCGGCAAAACCCGTTAAAGGTCCTGAACATAAAAGCCGAAAATCGTTGGCAATGCGGATCAGTTCCAAAGCCAGGAGCTTTAAAGCGCCGTGCAATGCCGCTATGGGCATGTTGGACTGCATTGCTTCCCGCATATCCTCAGAACAGCGAAAAGAAATTCCCAGCCATTGCCGTAAATATTCAACGACCTTATAGCGGTAGAGCGGGTGGGTGTTAAGACCGGTTCCCGCGGCGCTGCCGCCAATGCCCAACTCTTCCACCAAAATGGCGGCAGACTCTATTCTTTCCCGGCACTTTTTAACTGCAAGCGCATAAGCCGCAAACTCTTGCCCAAGACGAATAGGAACCGCGTCTTGCAAGTGAGTGCGGGCAGATTTTAAAACCTGATCAAACTCCACGCCTTTTAGCGCAAGGGCCGCTTCCAAATCGCTCAGTTTAGGCAAAAGGTCCCGCGTTAAAAGCCGGGCGCACACCCGCATGGCGGTAGGGAACGTATCGTTAGTGGATTGCCCCATATTCACGTGATCGTTTGGGTTGCACAGGGAATAATCCCCGATTTTTCCGCCCATGATTTCCACTGCGCGGTTGGCCAAAACCTCGTTGACGTTCATATGAAAAGATGTTCCCGCCCCCATCTGAAACACGTCCACCACGAACTGATCGCGCATGGACCCCGCCAGAACTTCATCCGCCGCTTGGACAATGGCCTTGGACATTTTTGCGCTCAAAAGTTCCAGCTCCATGTTAGCGATGCAGCAGGCTTTTTTGAGCATGACGAAAGAGTCCACAAATTTTGGGTGCGCCCGCAGCCCGGAAATTGGAAAATTTTCAATTGCCCTTTGCGTTTGAATGCCCCAATAAGCGTTGGCCGGCACCTCTAGGGGACCGAGCGAATCATTTTCTATGCGAGTCGTTGTGGGCATGTCTTCTCCTCTATGCTAAATAATGATCTTTTGCTGTTTTAACACCTGCGCCAACTCTTTGACAGATTCCGCAGATTTTTGCAGAGCCACGCGCTCATCCACAGTTAAATTTAATTGCACGATCTGCTCAATGCCCTGCGCCCCTAACTTTACGGGAACCCCCACATAAAGGTCATTAATCCCATACTCGCCTTGCAAATAAGCCGCGCACGGAATAATCTTTTTCTTATCTTTTAAAATGGCTTCCACCATCAATGTTACCGCAGCGGAAGGGGCATAATAAGCCGACCCTGTTTTCAGGAGTTTCACAATTT
>JAHFBY010000303.1 GCA_023249835.1 Elusimicrobiota bacterium
TTACTTCGCCTTCGCCTAGCCTTAACTTTCCGTTGCGGCGCGCTTTGCGGATCGCGTCGCGGCTGTTTTGGATTAACTCGCGCAGCCAAACCTGCTCTTCGTTCTGCCCGTTAATGGTGGAATCGATTTCTGCCTCCATGGGCGCGGAGTCAAATCCCAGTTCTTTCATTAGTTCCGCCATCCGCTCATACTCCCTCATGCTAAACGATTTTTTTTCTTGAAACCGTTTCCAAAGATTAGCCAGCTCTTGGTACTGCGGACCTTCGCCTAAAGATAACCCGCGCTCAATCATGCTCAAATAAGCGAGCGGCAAATCATTTATTTGGACTAACGCCCTTTGCCCGGCCAGGGGATCTTCGCGATCGCGTTCCGGCAAAAGCTGATCAATTTCTCCGCGCAAATAAAGGAAATAGCCCTGCAAGCTACCCGGAACCTGCGCGATATCTCGATTGGATCCTAAGAGCTCAAAACCGGTCAAGGTTTCATGGCGTACATCGTAATTTTTTTCTAGGCTGGCCAATAGATCTTCCGCCTGATCCCAGCGCAGAGCAACAATTTCCAGCCACTTTCTGGAGATCTTGTTCCACTCCGCGGGCGCTAGATTAGAGAGCGCCAAGCTCCACAAGAAACGGTTCGCCGCCTCCAGTTTAGCGAAATCTTGCGTGAAACCAGAAACCGCCTGATTAAAGGCAGCCACTGTTTCCGGTTCCAACCGCTGCAAGAGTTCCAGCTCCGCAAAAGCCGCCATGTTCACAACCTCCTCGTAGGGCAGGTCTGTTCGGCTCCAATGCAAGGCGTTCCATAAAAAAAATTGGCCGTAACCCTCATGCGCGCTTAAATAGCTTGGGTAATGTAGTCTCCTTAAATTGTCAGGGTTCCAACGCTCCGGATTATTGATCTGATAAACTTGATAGTTGTCGTCTGTTTCATCATACTTGAAAATGATATTTCCATTGATAAACTTTATCGTGTCGGGATCAGGGAACTTACCGGGAAGAGTAATATTTAAGTCAATGCCATTAACATAGATTTTCATTTCGTTCTCATGCAAAGAAGCGGCATAGACCAGACGGTTGCCGCTTTCCAGCAACCTATCCACGTTTTCATATCCAGACCCCAACTCGCGGCCCCCCCAATAAACAGATTTTTTATCTTCCTCGTTCTTGATCGCGATGAAAGCCATTTTTCCGCCCACCACTTTTCTGTTCAAAACGTACTTTAAACCAGAAACCACCTTTTTATCATTTTCATATACAGAGAACGTATTGTTCCTTTCTCTTACGAAATAAACCAGAACTCCATCAACGTTTTCCATATGGATAACCCCATCAAACGGACCTGCCATCCTGCGGTTCCCTAAAATTACGGACACAGTCTTGTTTCTTGGATCTCTTTCAATGAAAGCCAATTCATTGCCCACCACAACCAGGTTGCCTCCGCCGGTCAAAAACTGGCCGACGATTCCCACGTGTTGAGGGACTTCTCTGCCATCTAAAAAAAGAGAGTGATCCTGGTTATTGACAACCGATCCAAGATAAGCGATTTGTCCGTCCACTTCCACAATGTCCATTATATTTGTATACCCGCCCGAGAGAAGAGACAAACGATATTGGCCGGTGTTTGGATCCTCTGCCAAAACGTGCAGAGAGGACTCTTGATTCCTTCCTTTTTCAAATACGACCAGGCGTCCGCCTAAAACAATGAGTTTAGGCGCCGTAAAACCGGTAAACTCGTGTTCAAACTCTTGACCGTTATAATTTAAAATCCACTTCTTCGAGTTCTGGTTCAACCTTAAATAAGCTGGATTGCCGTTAAACAAGATAAGTTTATCCGCGTCGCCGCTCAAGAAACCATTGTCAAAATAGGCGCTGACGCGGGATTCTTTTTTTCGAACAACCCTTAAGAAAAGTTTTCCCTCGACGTCTTTTAATTCCAATACCTCCTTCAAATTGGCATGGATTTTTTTATCGCCCTGATAAACAGACCAGCTCTGATCGCGCTCTTGCGCTGAAAAACATAACTCCCCTGACACCGAAACATAGTCCCCTACTTCTAAAAATCCTCCGGCAACCCGTTGGTTGTTCCAGTAAACAGATTCAGTGCCGTCCTCTTCCTTAAAAATATGTAAAACTTTTCCTTTTACAACTTTCAGGCCGCGCCCGTCTATGACATCGTTTAAGGTGAACGCCCACAAAATCGCGCCTGGTTGAAAACCGTTTCTGATGAGCCAATCGGGCAACTCGTTGATGGCGCGCAAATACTGTCTCATCATTTCCTCTCGACTCTCGCTTGAACTTTCTCTTAAGCGCATGCGCAAGTAATTGTATAGAAACGTTTGTTCAGCTGGCGAAAGAGCGCCAAACCACTGGGTTTGATCAAGCTCTTCGGGCAATAATATATATTCCCACTCGTTGTTATCTTGGTCGCCGCGCGCGACCGACTGAACCTGGCTTAAGGAAACGGTTCTATTGGACGCGTCCCGAAGATGAGACAACTGCGACGCTCTGCCGGCCATACGGAAACGGCCAACGCCATTGTTTTGGACTCCGTAACCGATCATGCTGGCCGGGTTAACTAAAAGGTTAAGCAAAATTAGGTTCAACTCGCTCTCCAAGCATTGCGCATAAACATCTTTGTCAATGATGATATTTTTTCCGAACTTAACGTAAACCCTATCCTTCATTTCCAGGCTAAAGGCGCGCCAGCCCTGACCTTGCGCGCTGGGATCAAAGTCCGTTATTGGTCTTATTCCAGGAATATTTTCCACCCAACTATTGACGAGGTTGTCCGACAGATCGATAGCGCTTTGAGTAGAATTAAACTTTTCTATTATGGCTTTTACGCCGTTAATAAGTCCCATTTTCTCTCTAAAATTTTTATTTAAACCCAAAAGACTCTGCAATAATTTTTGCAGCGCGACCCGGGTAAACCTATTCTTAAATATCAGGTCCCTAGACTCAGCCAGCGCTGTTTGCGGAGGCATCTCGATAATTAAGGATTCGGGAAGGCCAAACCCCGTGATTAGAACCTCCTGGACAAGAACCCCGTTCACCATGATCGCAGCATTGATCGTTGTTTGTTCGTTATCTTCAACATTTAACCGCGGCCGGTAATAGACTTGCGCCGGCTGCGTATTGGACTCTCCTATCTCCTCTTTCCCTTGGATCGCAAAGTCTTTAGTGCCTCGCCTGGGCACCAAAAATTTTGTGAACAAGGTCTCCTCGTCCATCCCTGTACCGTAATCCCGCACGGAATAGCCATCTTCCGTAACATTGACTTCTACTGCCGCTAAATCGTCCGGGCCAACTGCGGGCGCTCCATTCATATCGAGCATACCTTGATCGGAACCGTTGAGAGCCTCGCCGTTAAACCGAATAGTCGCAAACCGGTTGTAATTAAACCTCCGCTTGGCTTCGGCCTTTAGTTTATCCCGCCTCGCCGGGTCTAGACCGCGCGCC
>JAHFBY010000304.1 GCA_023249835.1 Elusimicrobiota bacterium
TGTCCCCCGAATTCGGGCAACCTGCCAGCAAATGGGGTCAAATTATTTATCTCTTGGGGTTCACGCTCGTTTACTTATTAGTAGACGGCCTCTTGCATTGGCCGGTTCTATCCGCGCTATCTGCCGGCCCTGAACAGCACCTGGGTGCTTTTATTGGCGCTCTATCCATTCCCTTATTATTCCTGGGAAATCTTTACCTGAGTTATAGTTTGCCTTGGGGGAAAATCGCACGCACCACCGCAGGTCAAACGCGCTATTTTGAGGGTTACAGACAGCTGGTTGATTCCAACCAACGCGTGGCCGCGGCCGTTGTGCGGGTGGAAGAAAGCGTGCACCGCTATACGCAACGGATACTGCCCTCTTTGAGCGAACCTTACCAATCCTTTCCTAACCTCCTCCATAACTTGAGCAAAGTTATTGATGAGTTGATCGCCAAATCGATCGCATTGCTCTCTTTACCCTACTGGGTCATCATGCGCCCCTGGACCCGCCCCGCACCCAGAGAAATCGCAATCCCGCGCGAGGTCGTGAATGCGGAAACAATGTATGGCTTTAATCAAACCCAATCAGCAAAATACTTGTCGGAGGAAATCAAACGGATGATCCACCCCAGTCCAACCATTGACGTGGACCAATCCATTCCCTTATCAGTCATTGAACAAGACCTCTTTAGGAGCGAACAAGCTTTGCAATTAATGCGCAGAGAAATCAACGAAGAACAATTCCGGTCTTGGCTGCGAAAAAAATATATTGCCGCGCTCCACCTGTTGCCGACCGCCCAAAAAAGTTTTCACATAAACTACTGGCCGCTGAGGACTGCTATGGTTTGGCAATTCGACATGCTTCCAAATGCAAAAGATAATTTTCAAGCTCAGCGCGGTCAGGGCCTTCGCCAAGTTTTGAAAGTGGATAGAAGGTATTTCCAATTCGGCATTGATGAAAAATTAAAACAAGATTTAGAAACTGATGACTTGGAGATTCTCCTAACCAGTGAGGATGGTTTCTCGCAACTAGCCAGTGAGTTCATTGAACTGGACAGAAGATTAGGTCCCATCACTCTGGATGATTTTACTCTGGCATCGACCCAATCGAGGGAGTTTATACAAAGCCAATAACTCCCCTTGACAATATCATATATATACGTATACTATACGTATAGTATAATAAACCTTAAGCGTTATCTTCTACAGGGGGCAATTCAATGCATAAGAATATGTTAAAAAAAGAAAAATGGACATTATCTTTTAACCCTCGGCTGAAGCATATTGTGGTTAAGGAAGCCGTGAAAAATGGAATCTATCCGGTAAACCTATTAGAACAGCTTGTCCGCGAACGTTTTAATCCTTACGGACATTCAGATATAGGGGATAGCGGGTCATACACACGCAAAATACGAAAAATATCAAAACTTAAATCCGATAATATTTTCTTAAAAGAGATACATGAATGGCAAAAGTCAAACTTCTCATAGACACGGACATTTTTATTGATTATTTTAACCTTGGTTCGCTACAGGCAGTTTTTCAAAGCAAGGGATACGAAATCTATTATTCCATTATAACAAAGAAGGAACTGCTATCTAAGCCGGGTTTAAAAGAATCTGAACGTCAAACCATTATTTCCACACTAGGCCGATATCGAATTATTTTACTAGATGATCGCATTACCATAACGTACTCAAAAATTCGCTATGACTATCCCGCTCTAGAGAAAGAAGACGCCTTAATTGCCGCCACAGCGCTAACACGAAAATTGCCTTTGTTAACTAGAAACTGGAAACACTATAAAATTGTTGCGGGCATCGCTCTTTTTAAAAACGCTTAAACAGGGAAGTTATTCTTGAACGTACGTCAGGTTGGACTTTAAGGCAGTTTCTGCTTTTTGCAGTTCTTGGCCTAGGTAGGCCGCGTGTCCTAGTGTCGTGACAAAATTTTCACGCAGGATCGTGGCCATGATCTCTTTGGCGGAAGATCCTTCGATGATAAATAGGAGCTGATGTTTAGCACCGTAGTAATGCGCTTTGATAGTTTTAATATCGGCTTGGACGCGGATAGTGAAATAGCCTTTGGGATCGGTTGCTGCGCTGTCTTCAAGATTGGCTTTAGCTTTAATGACAGGAGCGCTTTCTTTTTGCACTTCGCCCGTGCCGCTCGGAAGAACCAAACTTTTTTGCGTGGCTAGGTCCACAATGTCAATGACCAACACCGGACAAACTTGGGCGGACTCTAAAAACTGTTCTAAATCTTTATCTTCGATCACCAACTCAAAACGCTGGTTAGTAGGGTTGAAAACAGAACCTTTGAGCGCCGCTTTTTTAGTTTCGTCCAAGCTCCAAAACTCCGGTAACGCGCCCACGCAGGAATTCGCGCCAATACAGTTTTCGCGGTCGTAAATAACTTTATAGGACACGGGAGAAAGCAATGCCGGCCATGAACCGCATGGCCTCGTAATATTGTTTTACGTCTTCAAAATTTTTGATCCGCCGCATGTGGCCCAGCACGTATCCGGGCCGGAAATAAAATTTGCGGTAAGCCTTGCGCACCACTTCCTCCACTTCAAGGGCGCTCTTATAACCTTCAGGAATATACTGCGCGGTGGTGCGCCCCTTATATTCGTCCACGATGCGCCCTTCGCGCACCAATTCGTTGTAAAGCTCAGTTCCATATTCCGGAAAATAGGGATGAAACAGCATGTAAGTGATGTCGTTTTTAATGGCGAAACGGACGCTGTCCATTGCGGTCTTAGGCGTTTCGCCCGGCAAAGAAAGGATGAAAGATCCGCGCACGTCCATGCCCTCTTCCCTAATCCAGCGAATGGACGTGGAAAGCTGTTCCAAAGTGATGCCTTTTTTTACCCGGTCTAAAACCGATTGAGTGGCGGACTCAAAACCCAAATACACGTTCCAGCAGCCCGCGCGCGCCGCTTCTTTGGTCATCTTTTTAGTTAAGGACCCCGCGTAACCGTAACACTGCCAAACCACGTTCAGTTTATATTTATGCAGAGAATCGCAAAAGTCCAATACCCAGGGTTCATCCACTAAAAAAATGTCGTCCCAAAACGCCACCTCGCGCACGCCCTGGTTTTCCACCGCAGCGCCAATATCTTCAATCACCCGTTTGACCGAATGGCGCCGGTACTTTTGCGCCGCGCTGCCGGACTCAAAACAAAACGTGCATTGGCCATAGGAACAGCCTCGGCTGCTCAAGTAAGGGATAATGGGCCGACGCTTATATTGCAAAGGGAGCGGTACGTAACGGCTTAAATCAAACACCCCAAAGTCCGGCGGGGGAAGAGAGTCCATGTTCATGAGCACGGGCCGCGAATCCGTGCGCACCACTTTGCCGTTATCGCGGTAAATGATCCCGCGCACAGTTTTAATATCTTGGTTGGCTTTGAGCCTGATCAAGAGTTCCTGCAACGTATGCTCGGCCTCACCCACCACGCAATAGTCT
>JAHFBY010000305.1 GCA_023249835.1 Elusimicrobiota bacterium
GCACCGACGCGTTATTCTTAAGCTTAAAAGCTTTGGATATCGGCGCAGGGGATGAGGTGATAACCAATACAAATACCTTTATTGCCACGGCCGGAGCCATTGTTGCCAGCGGAGCTAAACCTGTTTTTGTGGATTGTAACGAGGAATATATTATTGATCCAACCCTAATTGTCCAAGCCATAACCAAACGGACCAAAGCGATAATGCCCGTGCACTATGCGGGCCATCCGGTGGAAATGGATAAAATAATGACCATCGCTAAAAAATATAAGCTGCGGGTGGTGGAAGATTCCTGTCAAGCAGTGGCAGCCAGAGTAGGCGGAAAACAAACCGGTTCAATTGGAGATACGGGCGCGTTTAGCTTGCATCCGCTAAAAAACATCAACGTTTGGGCCGATGGCGGCATCATAACCACCCATTCTAAAGAAATATATGAAAAGCTCTGTTTGCTGCGCAACCACGGAATGGCCACCCGGGACGAATATTCCTGTTTCGGCTATAATTCTCGTTTAGATACGATGCAGGCCGTGGTGGGAAATTATTTAATTAAGGATATTGAAAAAATTACCAACCGCCGAATTCATAATGCCAAACTTTATGATGAAGAATTATCCTCTTTAAGCGAAATCACCATCCCCCAACGGAGGCAAAATGCCCGCTACGTTTATCACTTATATATCATCCAGGCCCGCAATCGAGACGGGTTGCTCGCTTACTTGCAGGAAAACGGCATTGAAGCTAAAGTGCATTATCCTATACCGCTCCATTTGCAGCCCTGCTCCAAACACTTAGGCTACAAACAAAATGATTTTCCAGTCGCCGAATCGCAGGCAAAAAACATTATCACTTTGCCCGCGCATCAACACCTGACCAATGATCAAATTGAACACGTCATCAATAAAATAAAAAGGTTCTATAAAAAATGAAAAAAATACTTGTGACCGGCGGAGCGGGGTACGTTGGCTCAATCCTAGTTCCTAAATTATTAAAAGCCAACTATGAAGTTGTTGTTATAGACACTCTTTATTTCACGGATATTGGACTCGCCGAGGTCAAGAGCCATCCTCACCTGAAATTAACGCAAGGCGATATCCGCAATCCTGAAATCGTTAAAAATTCGTTAAAAGGGGTAAACTGCGTCATCCATTTAGCTTCCATTTCAAACGACCCTTCTTCGGATCTGGACCCCGGACTCACCCAAGAAGTAAACTATGAGGCGACGCTTCAGTTAGTAAAATTTGCCAAAGAAAGCGGCGCAGAACGTTTTATAAACGTATCCACAAGCAGCGTTTATGGGATTAAAGATTCCCCGAACGTCACCGAAGACCTGCCTTTGGAGCCTTTAACTATTTATTCTAAAACCAAAGCCCAGGCCGAACCAATCGTGCAATCTTATAACTCGCCTGGTTTTACTACGGTGAACATGCGTCCGGCAACCGTCTGCGGGTACTCCCCAAAAATGCGTTTGGACTTGACCGTTAACATTTTGACCATGCACGCGTTGACCAAAGGAAAAATTACTGTCTTTGGCGGCGCTCAAAAGAGGCCTAATATCCATATTGAAGATATCACCGACTACTATGTTAAATTAATAGAAATCCCAAAAGACAAAATTGCCGGCAACACTTTCAACGCCGGCTATGAAAACCACAGCGTGCTGCAAATTGCGGAAATGGTTAAAAAAATTATCAGCAACAACGTCCAGATTGAAGTGGTTCCGACCAACGACAACCGCTCTTACCATATCTCATCGGCAAAAATTGAAAAGTTATTGGGACTAAAGCCCTCACACACGATTCAAGATGCCGTCTTGGACATTAAAACTGCCCACGAAGAAGGCAAAATGGACTGGGACAATATTAACTTTTACAACGTTAAGAAAATGAAGTCCATTGTCAACAGCGCAAAATCTTAAGCCCTTGAAGCGCTCTTCCCCGCTCATGTTTAAATATAAAGTTCCCTATGTAAACTTGAGCCACGACCACTCATTGATTAAAAAGCAAATTTTAGCCAAGGTATCTAAACTTTTGCACCGAGGAGATTTTATTCTGGGTGAAGAAACCAAAATATTCGAAGAGCGCTTTGCCCAATATTGCGGAACCCGCTATGCGCTTGGCGTTAATTCTGGAACAGACGCGCTCTTCTTATCGCTTAAAGTTTTAAACATCAAACCGGGGGACGAAGTCATCACCACCCCTAACTCATTTTTAGCCACGGCCTCGGCTATAACCGCGGTGGGAGCTAAACCGGTGTTCGTGGACGTGACTCCAGAGTTTAATATGGACCCCAAAAAACTTGACCAAAAAATAACGCCCAAAACAAAAGCTTTAATTCCTGTGCATTTAACCGGTAGGCCCGCTGACATGGACCCGATCATGAACATTGCCAAAAAGCATAATTTGCACGTGATTGAAGATGCGGCTCAATCTATTGGCGCGCTTTATAAAGGCAAAAAAACCGGTTCATTTGGCGTTGCCAACTGCTTTAGCCTGCATCCGTTAAAGACTTTGAACGCCTGCGGCGATGGGGGAATGATTACAACTAACGATGCATCGCTATATCAAACATTGCTGCAATTGCGCAACATTGGTTTAAAAAACAGGGTGGAGTCCGACGTTTGGGGTTATAACAGCCGCTTAGACACCCTCCAGGCCTCAATCCTCAACATTAAATTTAAATATATAAACAACTGGATTCAACAAAGACGCAAAAATGCGGATTATTACCGGAAAAACCTATCCGATGTAGTAGCCTGCCCGGATGAACAAAAACATGAGTTCTGTCCTTACCACCTCTTCGTGATTCAAACTGACCGTCGCGACGAACTACAAGCTCATTTAGATAAAAATGGGATTGAAACTAAAATTCACTATTCGATACCGATCCATTTGCAAAAATGCGCGCAAAGCTTAGGTTATAAAAAAGGCGATTTCCCCGTAGCTGAAAAACAAGCGGAGCGCATATTAAGCCTGCCCATCTATCAAACGCTCACCTTAAAGCAAATGGAACTAATCGTTCGGTCCATTCGTAAATTCTTTAATAAATAATTTAATTTAAACTGTCTAGGATGGAACTAAAATCCCAAAACGACGTTTGGGGACTCGTCCTCTTTTTTAAATGCGCGAACATGTCTTTTTGCGCTAACTTGTGAACCAAATAAGCGCTGTAGGCCGGCGAGCCGGTAGCTCCGGGAGAATTGTAATTGGTGACATGAAACGACCGGTGTCCATAAAACTCCAAAGCCTCGCGCACAAAGGAACCGGAAGGGTCAATTAAGGCGCTGCGAACGCCTGCGGTTCCAGGCCGCAGGAGATCGCTGACTTGCAGCTTAGGAATAAATTTTTTAACTCGGTTGGCCATGACCCGCTTGGACAAAGAACTCATCCACTCTTGAGAGGCTAAACTTAAGAAGTCTGGATTTACGAAAAGCTTCAGTTTGTTT
>JAHFBY010000306.1 GCA_023249835.1 Elusimicrobiota bacterium
AGTTACGCCGACGCTTTAAAGCACGTAGTGCGCCAAGATCCCGATGTTATCCTTTTGGGCGAGCTGCGCGATTTAGAAACCATGAACACCGCGTTAACCGCGGCCCAGACCGGGCATTTGGTTTTTTCCACGATCCACACTATTGACGCGGTACAAACCGTGACGCGCATTGTGGACTTGTTTCCTCCTTACCAGCAGAACCAAGTGCGGTTTTTGTTGGCGGACACGCTTAAAGGGGTTGTTTCTCAAAGGCTCCTACCGCATATTTCCGGCCACGGGCGGGTTCCAGCCGTGGAAATTTTGGTCGTAACCGAACATGTTAAAAAACTGATTGAGGACGGCAACACCAGCGAAATTTTGAGCACTATCAAGCAGGGCGGTTATTACGGTATGCAATCCTATAACCAGGCTTTAGTGAAGTTGGTGAACGAAAAGCAGGTTTCATTAGAGCATGCTAAAGAGGCGGCCACTAACCCTGAGGAACTAATGTTGGCTTTGCGCGGCATTGAGACCGGCGCCGACTCTTCAACCTATTTCAACGGTTAAGATGCCCTTAAGTCCCATCCTTTTAGAGCGAACTGACCAAGGTTGTTACGGCACCACAACTCTTGCTTATGGTGACGGCAAAGATGTCCCGGCACAAAAAAAGTTGTTAACAGAAATTGGGTGTCCGGAAAAGTCTTTGGTCACCTGCAAACAGGTGCACGGCAACCGCGTGGCCAGAGTGCACAACCCTATGGTTAGGCAATTCGCTGACACAGACGGACTTCTAAGCGATATTCCCGGAGTTGTTTTGGGCGTGTTTACCGCGGATTGCGTGCCCATTTTTATGCATGAGTCGCATATGCGCGTTTATGGCGTTTTACATGCGGGTTGGCGCGGTGCGCTTATGAAAATTGCCCAGATAGGAGTGGAGATGATTAAACAAAATTGGGACGTTGACCCCTCTGGGCTTAAAGTGCATTTAGGTCCCCACATCCGCGAATGTTGTTTCAAAGTCGGCACTGAAGTGGCGCAACTTTTCCCTAGAACTGCGCAAAAAATTGAGGAAAAGGGAATACGTTTAAACCTTGAGCGGTTCATTTTTGATTCGCTGATTATGGTCGGCGTAAAAGTAGAAAACATGAGCGCGAGCGCCCATTGTACGGTTTGCGATGATCGGTTTTATTCTCACCGTCGCAACCGGGGGCCGGAACGAATGTTGAATTTTATTGTAAAATCAGGGACTCAAATAATATGAACTCTATTCAAAAAATGAGAAATCAAATTGACTCTATCGACAACAAAATTTTGCGTTATTTGGTCCAGCGCGGTTCCTTGGCAAAAGAGATCGGTTGGGAAAAGAGCAAGAGCGGCGCTGAAGTTTATTCCAGTTCGCGCGAACGGGAAATATTAGATCGTTTGATCGCGCAGGATATCGCGCCGTTTAAGGACGTGGACGTGGAAGCAATTTTCCAAGAAGTGTTCAACGCCTGCCGCAATTTACAAAAGCAAATCAAGGTTGCATATTTTGGCCCGGAGGCGACGTTCACTCACCAATTGGCTTTAAAGCATTTTGGTAAAAGCGCATTGATGTTGGCGTAAAAAACAATTTCGGACGTGTTTTTAGAAGTGGAAAAAGGGCGCGCGGATTATGGCGTGGTTCCGGTAGAAAATTCCACTGAAGGCGTTGTGAACCATACGCTCGATATGTTCATGGAGTCTGACCTCATGATTTGCGCGGCCCGGCAAGAGCCTATTTCCCATTACCTGCTTTCTTCTTCCGGAGACATCAAAAAAATTAAACGAATTTTTTCGCACCGTCAAGCTTTGGCTCAGTGCCGGAGATGGTTGGAAACAAGGCTTCCGCACGCAGATGTTCAGGAGTCTGTTTCCACCGCAGACGCCGCCTCGCAAGCTTCCCTGGACGGTTCAGCCGCGGCCGTTGCTTCGCTTTTAGCCGCTAAACTTTATCATTTAAAAGTGGTCGCCCCGCAAATTGAAGATTTTCAGGAAAACTTTACCCGGTTCTTAATTATTGGCCGTAAATCGCCCGCGCGTTCCGGTAAAGATAAAACCTCTTTGCTCCTTTCGATCAAAGACCGGATTGGAGCTTTAAACGACATCTTGCAGGTGTTCAAAAATCATAACATCAACCTCACTAAAATTGAGTCTAGACCCACGAAGAAGAAGGCTTGGCAATACATCTTTTTTGTGGACATTCTTGGACATTCCGAAGATCCGAGCGTCCAGGCTTTGCTCGTTAACTTACGGCAACACTGTCTGGACATGAAAATTTTAGGTTCCTACCCCATCTAGTTCCCGAATGGGACAGTTTGCCTTTTGTTTCATTTGGCAAAGTCATGTCTAAAAATAAACGGGCTAACAAAATAAACCAACCTGTCCTTCCTAAAGGATCGGCCGGCAACCTTTTTGTTTTGCCGTTGGTTCTAATTTTAACTGTAATTTCGGTGTGTTTTATATATCGAGAATGGAAACTTTCATTTGATTTTATGATTACTAAATTCAACCCTATTGGGTACAGATGGGACATAGTTTTTTACAATCTTAAATTAATTACAGAACTTAAAGGGGGGTATGTCCAGTCAGTTTGGAGTTTCTTAGTGTTCTTGTCTATGAGCGCGATATTTGTTGTTTTGGGGAAGCTGGCTTTAAAATTGTTGGGGGTAGATTGGGGTTCTAACACCGCGCAGAAATGGGTTTGTAGCTGGTTGTTGGGTTCATGGGTTAGCGACTTGGTTTGGTTGGGGCTGGGTTCCTTGGGACTATTTAAGAAAAGCATTGCGATGTCTTTGACCTATGTTGGTTTAGCGATTGGTTTTTACGCCATTGTTCATTGGTCGAGAAGAGTTAAGTTTGCAAATTTTTTGGGCGAGATAAAAAAACCTAAAGACTGGATTGTTTTTATTCCTTTAGCGCTAATGTTTTTTATTTTATTGGCAAACGCCCTTATGCCGCAAGTCTATTGGGACACCCGTATGAACAATATGGCGTTGCCGGGTTATTATGTTGAGGAATCAAAGTTTGTTCCCAACCCCTTTAACATTTACAGTTATTTTTCTCAAAACAGCGAACTGCTGTCGGTTTGGGCATTATTGGCTGATTCCGCGGAAGCGGTTGCTTTGATTGTTTTGGGATTTTATGCCGCTTTAGTAATTTTCCTTTATTCTTGGCTGCGGGAAACCAATTCAAAGTTTGTTGTGCTCTGTTCAATTCATCTTTTTGTTTCCAGTTGGTTGGGATATTGGCTGGCTTCTTTGGTAAAAAATGATTTACAAGTAGCTGTTTTTTTAGTTATGCAATGGTGGGCGCTGTTAACGGCGTTTCAAAAATTTGGACAAGGAGAAAAAATAGAGCGTTGGCTGGTTCTCTCCGGTATATTTTCCGGGATTGCATTAGGGTACAAATTCACGGCCATGCCTTCCCTGTTAGTTACAATAT
>JAHFBY010000307.1 GCA_023249835.1 Elusimicrobiota bacterium
ACCGGCAAACAAATAGTTATTACCTCAGACCGCGCGCCCAAGTTGTTGTCCACGTTTGCAGACCGGTTGCGTTCTCGGTTTGAGTGGGGGTTAATGGCGGATTTGAAGCCCCCCAGTTTAGAAACGCGGGCGGCAATTTTAAAGTCCAAAGCAATGGAAATGAAAATAGAACTGAGCCATGAACAGGTAATGTATATTGCGGAAAAAATAAAATCGAATATTCGGGAATTGGAAGGAACGTTAAGAAAAATTCACGCGGCGGTGAATTTGTCAAAAGAAGTGGTTGATATGGAAGCGTTGAAAGGACTTGTCGGGGCAGACTGCGATCTGGCCAAACCAGTAGAAGTCCGCAAAGCACCAGATATGGCAAACCTGGCCTCCGGGGAGTTGGCCCGTTTTGTCAAACCTTTGTCCGTTGAAAAAAATGTGCCTGTCCCTGCTCCGGTTGAGCCTAAACTAGAAAGTCCTATAATTCAAGAGGGTAAAAAGGTTGATGCGGCAGAACCTAAAAAATCAACGTTGACCCCTGAACTAACCGCGCAAATGGCTAAACTTTTTAGTGGCCGTAAAAATGAGACCATTCTACCTGCTCCTCTGGTTCCCCAACCTGAACTCAAAACCGAAAATGTTTCTCCAGCAACGGATAACTTATCGGTTAAGAAAGTAATTAAATTTGCGGTGAAACCCGAACCAGTACCTTTGCCGGAAAAAGTTAAGGATATCAGCCCTGAGTCTGTTCCCGAGCCAGTGGCAACGCCCAAACCGGTAGTAGCACCAGAGCCGGTAGCAATACTTGAGCCAGCGGCAACGCCCAAACCGGCAGTAGCGCCAGAGCCGGTAGCAATACTTGAGCCAGCGGCAACGCCCAAACCGGCAGTAGCGCCAGAGCCGGTAGCAATACTTGAGCCAGCGGCAACGCCCAAACCGGTAGTAACACCAAAACCAACGCCTTTGCCGACCGATCCAATTGCTCCAGTGTTATCAGAAGATGATGACCCAACGCTCAAGCCCGTAGAAGTTGTTTGTTTTTATCCGCAGGATAAAATGGAAGAGTTTACTATTATGAAACAAAAATTTCGTGACATTATAAAAAAACATAAACTCAAAATCCGGGTGGTTCGATTAGCGGAAACGGGTTATGAATATATGGAAAAAATGGATTATCAGCGGTTTGTTTCATCCCTCCGCGAACATAAGTGCGGCACTGTGCTGGTCTTGGGTCCGCCGCCCAGCCAACTTTTAACTGAAGATGATTTCGCAACGACGTTGAACACTATTTTAGACGATGAAAAAATGGTTCTGCAGTTTATCCCTTGGTCAGAGATGGGAAAGGACTATCGCTATTTGAATTGTGCGCTGGACCTGTCGCTTTCCGTGTAGAATGAAAAAATGGAGACAATAGTTTGATAAATATTTTTCAGTTGTTGCAGAGTTGGTGGCGCGCCGCTTTTAATGCCGACCAGGCGTCCCATTACTTTTCCGATACCGACGCCCTTGGACTAGAAGGGCTATTGCTCTTAGCGCAGAAGATGACCTCTTTGCGGGACACCGATGAGGTCCTAAGATTTTTTTTAAGCGAATTTCATAAACAGCATCAACTATGTTGCGGAGTTGTTATGTTGGAAATGGACCAATATTTTAAAGTGCGTTCGCACCGGGGTTTTTCTTCCCAGTTTGTTAAGGGTTTTGTCGCTAATTTGGGCGAAGGGCCGGTGGGAATAAGTTTTTCTACCGGTGAACAACGGGTGTTGGGCGTTCAGGAATTAAAAAATATGGGGTCTCCGGAATCCTCGCTATTAATGGAAGGTTGGCAAAGCGCATGGCTGGTTCCTTTAACCGGCGAGAACCAAACTTTCGGCATATTTTTAGCGCTGTCTGCAGAAGAGGGGCATTTCAATGCCCGGCGGATGAGCGCGTTTTATCCATTGATCCAAATTTTGGCTTTAGGCGTGCATAATGCGATGTTAGTGGAACGGATGGAAAAATTTCACAAGAGGTTAGAAGCGGAGGTTTCTTCAACCACCAAGGAGTTAACGCTGACCAACCAACGGTTAATCCGCCGCGTGCGGGAGTTAAAGGCTCTTTATGAAATCACTTTAACCACGGGACAAAGCGTGTCCCAAGACGAAATGTTCACTATGGTTAGTTCCCGTATTCAAGAGCTTTTTACCGTTGATCATATTGGATATTTCATCAACGTTCCCGTAGACAAAAATAAGTCTATGGAACTGGTGGCGCAGTTCCCTTCCTTTGGTATGCCCAAAGAGTGGCACAATAACCTTCGGATCAGGGAAAGCGAAGTGAGTAAGTGCGGAATACCGCTGCGGCTTGGGGTAGAGGCGTTTAAGTCCGGTGAACCTAAGATCTTCCATGGACCGCCCACCACGCTTAAGCGCGAACTGCCTTTTGAATTGGACCCTAAAATTGCGCGGCACCTCGAAAACGTGGAATTTAATAATGTAGTCGCCATACCTTTGCAAAGTTCGCAGATGCATTTGGGTGTAATCTTGTTGTTTAATCCGGTTCGCGAAGAAGTTTCATTTTTGTCCAACGCGCCCAAAGGCGCTAACGAACTTAAGGAGGAGGAGCTGCGCACTTTAACCTTAATCGCGGTGCGCATCGCGTCCTCTTTAGAAAGCATCCACATGGACCTTGAATTGCAACAGCGTTTAGAGGATCTCTCCACTTTACAGGAAATTCATGAAACTTTTTATGCCACTCCAGTCTTAGAGTTTATATTAGGCAAAATGGTGAAAGTCATCACCAAGTCACTGCGCTGCGATCAGTGTTCCTTCATGTTTGTGGACCCGACGCGTGAAGCAATGGTGGCGCATCCGGTGGCGAGCGTCGTTGAACCGGGGTTGCCCTCTAAGATATCGTTGAAAGATCAAACCAAAATCATTTCTAAGGTTTATTATTCCGGGCGATCAGAAATAGTTGAGGAATCGCCGGACGCGGTGTTTTTAGAAAAAAATGTAGTTGCCGGGTCCATGCTGTTGGTTCCGCTTAAAGTAGAAAAGGAAGTGATCGGCATTATCCGTTTAAGTAGCGGCGAAGAGCGTTTTTTTAATCAAAACCATGTCCGTATCGCGGAACTGATTGCGGACAGCGCGGCAGTAATCGTGCAAAACGCGCGGCTCTATGAGCGGTTGATTATGAGCAATAAGGAGTTGGAGCGGTTAAACCGGGTAAAGACGGAGTTCGTGTCCATGGTTAGTCATGAACTGCGCACGCCGGTCACCGCGATCAAAGGTTTTGTTGATTTAATATTAAATGAAGAGTCCGGACCCATCAATGAACAGCAAAAGAAATTTCTGAAAATTGCCCATAATTCCATTGACCGTTTGACCCTTCTGATTTCTGATCTCTTAGATATATCCCGAATTGAAGCGGGGCAGCTCAAGCTGACGCTGGGGAACCTTTCGGTGAGCAAAGTGCTG
>JAHFBY010000308.1 GCA_023249835.1 Elusimicrobiota bacterium
CGGGTGTGTCTGCGCTCTGTCCTAAAGCTAATGAGAGTTCTCTCTTAGTAAGGAACTGGTTTTCAAACTCTCTCATCTTTTCTTCAATGTTGAGGGCAGAAGGGAAATCAGGATGCGTGCCGCGAAACCCTAGCCTACGAAAACGGAAAGGCGCGGCGCCGGTTCGCGCAAATATTTGTTCAACAACCGGGAATTGACTGTAACGGAAATAGCGGGTAAATTTTTCAACGTATTGTTCGCGCGGTTCAACCAAATAATGAAACCTAACTTCCTGGTCGTTTTCATCTTTTATGGGAGGATAATAATTATTTGTTAGTCCCCAGGGGTGGGGGTCTCCATTTTCCATGGGTCCGGCTAACTGGCTGTAGCTTGAAGCGTCAGACTGCAAAATAAAAATAACGAGCAAGTACAACTGTTCGCGGGTGAGTTCTGGAATTTCTTGCGCACGCATCAGTTCCTGAGCTTGGGTCCAAAAATCTGTAAAATTCGCAAGCAGGGTTGCAACACCGGTTGGTTTGCCGGCAATAACGTCACCCAGGAACGGACCAATGAGGTCCTGGCTTTCTATAAAATGTGCGAGGTTTCTCTCTTTTTGAGATATAAACCAGTCCGGCATGCGAAGCATGAGCGCGGCGTTAATTTTTTCTTGTTCATCGCGGTAAATTGCTTTTCCCAAGTCATGGATCGCGAGGAACTTTAAAAAGAACGCAGCCATCTCTTGCCCATGAGCGCCAAAGTGTTCTTTAATTTGGGGCATGAAATAGCGGCACCCTTGCAGGATTACGCGCGCGTGGTGTTCGCGCAAAGTGTAACCGGTTTCCACTCCCATGTAAGCCCGGCGCGGGTCTTGGCGGTAAGGAGCAGTGAAATCAGCGGTACGGTCATAGAGTTCCGCGCATTGCCAGCGAGTTTGAGTGAGGTTTAATGTTGTGGGAGACCCGTCCTTAAGCTTTCCCCAATAACCAAATTTATTTGCGGTATTGATCGCCATTGGCGGCGCTTGGTAATCAAGGGTGATTTCACCAACCAAACTGAGCAGCGCATGAATTTCGCGGTAAAGATCCTGATCGCGTTGATAGCGTGTGTTGTCAAAATCCTGGTAAAGTTTTGGCGCCGGATCTATGGGATAAGGCTCTAGCCGCATGTTGATGATTTGATTTAACTGAGCTGGCAGTAATTCAGAGTTAAATCCAACCTTTTCCTCTTCTAAACCGTTATTTTCTTGGGGAAGAGGATGCAGGGGGTCCGTGGTCACTTCCTGGTCGATCCAGCCCGAATAACCATCGGCAATTAATGTGTTTAAGAAACCAATGACGTCGATTGTCCCTTCGGCAAAGAGCGGCCCTTTTTTATAAGAATTTGGAGAGACGTTTTGTGCGATGTGCACGTTGCCGATTTTTACTTTGGATCGGGTTTTAATCATCGTATAGAAATGAAGAAAATTTAATCTTTCCGCCTTGTGGTGAACCCACCCTTGCGCGCGCGCAATGTCAAAGGTAATGCTCAAGAAACCGCGTTCATGTTCATTGAGTTGATCATGAATCGCGTTCATAAAATCAACGAAATCTTCACCGCTCAATAGGATACAAGTTTTATAAAAATTCTCTTCTTGAGTGCGACCAGGTTTTTCATAAAGGGCATTTTCAATGCTGACCACAATGTTGCGGTACGCCGCATCTTTAACAAACCTAACAAAATCACTAATATCTCCATCCGGGCCAAAAGAGGTGTGGATGGTGATCTGTTTAGAACCAAGGGCATGCGCAAAATCTAAGCCTGCGGCAAATGCATCTCGGTCAAGACCAGGGTCAGGATAACGAAATATGCCGGACGCGTCCTGAAAAGAGACAGCCCAAAGGTGTGTGATAATTTCTACGTCTGTGGGCAGCTCAGCTTTACGACGGGTCATCATTTCCTGTAAAAGGTGTAGTTGTTTGAGGGCGGCATTTTGGCCTACGCGCAAGGATCCCCCCAACAGTTCGTCAAGAGATATTTCCACCCCAGGATGGCCATTCTCTTTGGCTTGTATCATCATTATTTTAATATGGTCAAAAAGCTCCGCAACCGGCGCGTCAATTTTAAATCCGCCGGAGGTGAAACCCCCGTCTTCCTTTTTACGCAAAGAAAGCGCAGATCGCAATTGTGGAGAACCAATCAACTGTTGCAGTCTTTCTTTTCTACGTTGTTGGCCGTTCCCTAATTCTGTTACGCCGTCTAGTATCCTGTTTTTTATTGGGTGCTCATCTGGGACGTAGGCCAAATAGCGGGCAAAAAACTGCCTTATGTCATAAGCGCCTATGGAAAGCTGTCGGTTCATTTCGTCAATTGCTTCTTGAACGGACCGATAGATAGAGCGATCTCTTTTTTGGTAACGATAGAGCAGCATATCGGCTCGATGCAGCCAGACTAAACGCTCCGGCGCAGGCCAAAGGTTCCACAGGCTTTTTGCAGCTAAGTTCGGCGAATGCCAATATTGGAGGCTGTTATAGAATAGTCGAGAAGAATCAAATTCATTTGGAGTTGGCCGAAATGGAATAACGGAAGTATGTAACACGAATTCATGTTCTAACGTTTTCTGAATTACCAAAAAAGTGTCCGGTTTATGGACAATCCCTTCTTCTATTTCGCCGGGCATATTTAAAAACAATACCCCGCCAATGTTTAAGTGAGCGAGGAGTTGGGTGATCACTTCTTGCTGAGAAGGGTAGATTTTATACGTGGGATGAATTACTGTCCCGGACTCATCTTTCCATACATGCGCAGCATCAATAGAAAGCGGTATTTCTCCAGCTTCCCCGCCTTTTCGCACTAAGTGGTGTAATGTCATTGCCATGGAAATGTAGTCCATTCTTTCCATTTGGAATTGTGGGTTCATTACGTTATGTTGGGGTAGCCGGGCATTTAAATAATGGATACCGTCAATTAAAATTTCGCCTGAGCCGTAGATGAATTGGCTTTCATTTTCCTTGAACGGCGAGGGGTTTAAGTCCGGGTCATAGAGGGGATAAAATTGGTCTATTCCATAAAACTCAAATTCCACATCCGGCAGCATTTGCGTAAATGTGCCGCGGAGCAGGTTGAGCGTTGGTGCGCCGCCAATCTTGGGGGAAGAGCCAATATCCAGCCAACGCAATTTTCTGCCGTGTGTAAAGGGCCGCAGTTGGGCGTAGGGCAGCTCTTGCGGTAGCCACTCTTCCCCTATTCCAAAAGGGTCTGCATACAGCAGATGCGTTTGGGTTAAATATTGATAACGCGAGTCATAACGTTGCAAATCTGATATGGGTTGCGGATCAAACAGGTTTTCGTGCCGAAATTGGTTGATCACGGCTAGCGCCAAGGGCATAAAACGATGTTCTCCGGTAGCGTGCCAGGTGGCGTAGGGTAAGTTCGAGAGGATGTCTTCAATAACTTCAGTTTTTATGGAATTCGGTAAAGAA
>JAHFBY010000018.1:0-10425 GCA_023249835.1 Elusimicrobiota bacterium
AATTGATAAGGAGGTGAACCCAATCCTGCCAGGGGTCTATTGAAACTGATACAGAGCGTCGCTTCGCTCCGAAGTGGCAGCTTTGATTAAACTGGTGGCAGAATTGATTAAATTACGCATGTGGCTTTCGTTTCGGTTACCCAACCCATTGATACCACATCTTCTATTGGCCGATTGATGCGTTCCATCCTAATGGATTTTGCTCAATTTGAGAGAGAAATGATTAGTGAGCGCACAAGAGATAAGATGGTGGCGATGGCACGAAAAGGGAAGCGGACTGGAGGATGGCCGATCATAGGTTTTGATATCGATGCCGAAAACAAAAAACTTAACATCAATAATGTAGAATCCAAACAAGTAAAAGAAATGTTTGCGACTTACTTAAAAACGCAGTCACTCAGCGCCACAGCTCAAACCCTGAATGAAAAGGGTTACCGCATGAAAGCCTGGACAACAAAGAAGGGCTTTTTAAAAGGCGGACAAAAATTTAATAAGGCGAACCTATGGTACCTTTTACAAAATCCGCTTTATGTTGGAAAGATATCTTTTAGGAAAGAAATTTTTCCTGGGGAACACTCAGCTATCATCTCGGATGACATATTTTCTCAAGCTCAAAAACTCAGAAATTCCAATGGCGATGGAAAAAAATACAAAAAAATAAAAGAACGAACGCACACATTTTTACTAAAAGGCTTAGTTCGATGTGCCGCTTGCCAAACCACTATGACGCCTTGTTCAGCTTTGCCAAGAAAGCAGGAAAGGTTCTACTACTATAAATGCCTTTCCGTCATAAAACAGAATAAATCTGCATGCCAAGTGCGAAGTGTTTCAGCCAAAGCTTTAGAAGAATTCGTTATTAAAAGATTGCGCCAGCTAAGCGAAAACCAGACTATTGTGGATAGGATTGTAAATCAAGCCCAATGTGCAACCAATGGCGAACTTCCCATCAAAAATGAAGAAAAGAAATTACTATCCGCCGAGCTTGGGAAAATTGAGTTGGAGGCCAAGAACTTGGTTTCTGTTTTGGCTGAGGAAGGCCCACAGTCTCGTAGACGGGCATTTATTTCTGAAAGGTTGGATGAATTGGAGACTAGGCGAGAGGAATTGAGATCGAAATTGCTGCTATTGAACGCTGAACTGCAACACTTAGAGATGAGGCAACTTGATCCAGAAGTTATCCGAAAAAGCCTTGGAAACTTCCTTCTGATGTTTGCAAAGATACCCGATCAAGAAAAAGCTGAATTGGCGGGTATCTTGATGCGGGAAATACTTTTTGACGGATTGAACAACAAAGTAAGTATAAAATTAAGACCCCTTCCAGACATGTGGTCTGATGTAACCACTTTGGAAGGAGTGTTCTACGACCGTAAAAGATGGCTCCCTTGATTGGACAACTTTCGACCCATTTCCGAACGGTCAAGAATCGAAAATCCTCTTAAGAGATGAATTCTATTGCTCTGTTTTGAAAGGAGCGTATGGCAAACACCGCTTACTGTTCGGAAATGCCTTGTGGGAAGCCTGTAAAAAGGAACAAGAAAAGGCTTCGCAGCCCCCTAGAATTCAGGGCATTTTGAAACAGGCCTATGATCTCAAAGCGCGTCTTGACGCAACCCCTGGCCTGACTCAGACCGCCCTATCCAAGGAGTTAGGCATGAGTCGAGTGCGTGTCACGCAAATATTGAACCTCTTGAGGATCACCCCGAAAATACAAGAATACATCTTAACCTTACCTCCCTCCAACACACGGTGTCCAATCACGGAATATTCGCTGAGACGTTTGGTTTGTGCCTCAAACCACAAAAACCAACTTAGGGAATTCGAACGGTTATTTATGGCTCCTATCTTTTAACTGGCATCGTAACTCTTTTGGTGGGTTTGCTATCCCTGGACATATTTCATAAAAACTTTCTCTCTGGACTTTTTGAGCAATAGACTATTGCCCTTTAGTAAATCTAGATATATATCGAAAATAGAGAAAGTATTGGCTTTCAGATTTTCAAAATTGCGATCAATTTTTATAGAACGGAAATTCGACTCACTTTTTTTGAGTTGTTCATACTCCGGAGTTTTAGAGAAACCCTCCTGCTCCATATCGGTCATTGTTAGGCTCAGCATTGTCGGAGTCACACGCATGTAAATATCTAGCCAATCGTAAAGCATATTTAGTTCCTGCGTCATTTTTTCCTGCTCCAGGCAAGAAGCAAAACCCAAAATTTTTCCCAGGCCAGAGTTAAACTCCCTATATGTTTCTACCAATTGTTTCTCACGATCTTTGTAATATTGAAATAAATGTTCCCTCGCTACAAATTCATGCGTACTTTCCAACTCTTTTAACTTTAATCCGAACTGATTCTTTGCAATCTTCCATGTAACAAAACCAGTTATAGCAGCAGGGCCAAGAATCTTTATTGCATCGGTCAGTACCGGGATAAACAATTTAACAACTTCAGGATCCATATAATTCATCTACCTTGTTGTTTTACTATCTATGATTGCCATCGGTTACAGTGCCTTGTTGGGAATCTTGCGAAATCCGTTTGCCACCCAGCGAATGCCAAAGAAAAGACTCCAGAAACAAAGGACTGGTAAAATGACCCAAAGAGCAAGAAATTTGTAGCGCAAATGTGGCTGAGGATTCACGGAAAGGAGAGATTCAGCTTCTTGAGAATCTCCCGGTTCCGCTTCTGGAGAATGGCTCCTTTCAAGCGTAAGGTTACCTAATTCTCTTACCTCGCTGAGAGATAGATGGCCAAAATCTTTTTTGGTTTTCGCATCCCGTAGAACGACAAAACCTATTGACGGACTGGCGCCATTAGAAACGGCATGGTATTCGTAACCAGTGAATAGAGTAACAAGATATCCACAACAGCGTGATAAAGATTCTTAACCTTTGCCATCCTTTCATTGGTTCATCGGTCTGCGGGCCATATTTTTTACTTCCTAATTTGAGTTCATCTCTTTCTTCATATTTGCAGAAAGAGCATCAATCCGATCAGACAGAGTCTGAAAATCTTCTGCTTTCACTTTTCCTGACAACCCCATCGTTATATCCATCATCATACCTACAAACTGAAGAGACTTAAGTTGTGCATATCGGTTATATTTTGAGTCAGGGTTATTGAAATTTTCCATCATAAGGGCAAGAGATTGCATGCCACCGTGCTCTACCGAAGATAAAAATGAGTAATCATCTTCGTATTGCAATTCTGCACCAACATATTTGGCCAGCCGCTTGATAGAATTAATTTTTACTGATGGTTCATGCCACCAGTGCCTTGGCAAGTCATCAATGGAAATCCAGCCATGCTTTTTTAGAATCTCATCGACTTTAGACTTATTATATTCTGACGTTACTCCTCTTCTGTGCTCCTCTACAAATAACCAGTCCAAATACCGTCTAGCTCTCCGGAATTGGACAGAATCATCCAATGGGTTTTCTTCAAATTCCCACTTTTCATTACGCCGATGAACTTCTAACGTAAACAAAAACAACCACATAAGATTCATCAAACTCCTAGCAATGATCGCAGCATCAGCTGTAAAATCATTAAGAATCAGTAGATTTATTGCTCTTGCCTGGCTCACACAGCGTTTAAGCATGGAGAGCCCAGCCAGCTCCAAATCATTCTTGGGCCGATAACCATTAAACTCTCTTCGGTATATCTCAGCCAATTGATTTCCAATTTTTATGAGATCATCATAGGATGTATTATTTTTGCATTCAGTTTCAGACATGGCTCAAATCCTTGATTTATCGATGGTCTGTTCTTTATCTTTGCTGTCGTTCAAGATTTTCTTTCGGAACTCTTATCATGTCAACAGATATTATCTTATCGCCTCTTTGAACTTTCATGGAAAGATTTTCTCCCGGGTAACCCCACGCTAAACTGTGAAGATCCTCATTTAGTAAGTTTTTAATATTTTTTCCATTTAATTCTAAAATTTTATCACCAATTTTGAGTTTTGCTTTTTTCGCTGGCGAATATGGGAGAACATCGATTATTATCATGTTTTTGTCATACTGAAACCCACATCTTCCTGGGGAACTCACCCATTTATCTACAATCGCATATACGATATGAGTTGCTGCTTCTTGAGGAGGATTTGAAATACCTACGTTATATTGCCCTGATCCTGAATACACCAATTGGCCAGTTTCGACATCTACGACCCTCAAAGAAATTGATACATAACTTTCCTTCCATTGTTGCCCTTGTATTGGAATATACGATGTCTGGCCGCCCAACGCCAACGGAAAATAGGTTGTGTCGGTTTTCCTGTCCGCTGTTTCATATTGGCCAACTTCTCCAAGTACAAGCGCCTTTACACCTAATACTTCTCCTAATTTCATTGAATCCTTTTTACTGATAACACCTGTCAATGATAAGTATTGTTCGCCTAATACTTCACTAAGGCGTCCTCTTTCAACAATATCAAAGCCAAATTTCCCAAATGCCTGGCTGGCCAATCCTTGAACTATTTGACCCGAATATGGAGCATACGGTGCATCGGTGAATGATAAGACCGCTAGTTTCTTGTATTTTTTAAAGTCGGTAGAATTTATGAAGTTTGTTACATTCGGATAAACTACCTTTGGAGTTGTCGCACACCCACAAAACATGAGAATAAGAGTCAAAAAATAAGATGTTAGCTTGACATATTTTCCCAACGAAGGTACCAACACTAGCTTGGCTTTACGCTGAGTAAAGGAGGTACCGATGGGAGATAAAAAATGGGACGATCCGAAAGAAATGACTCCGCAAGAAAGGTGGGAGCAAATGTTGCAACTGCTCGCAAAGGCGATGGTGCTCTTAATAGAAAAAGAAAAAGCGGCGGGAATTGATCCGCCGCCGAAAGAAGCCGCCTCCAAAAATATCACCGATGTTTCCATATCAAGACATCTCTCCGACAAAATCACCATTCAGATTCCTAAAACCAAACTGGGTCGGATGCCATTTGGGGAAAGAACCAAAGGGTTCGGTGTTCGTGAGCGCCATCCAGTTGAAATGGCCTGGATGAAGCGAATGCTGGGATGGGCTAAAGAGGGTGAATCGTTGAGTAAGATTGTGAACACAATGAATAAGGAAGATCGTGAGACTCGTTATGCCGGCAGGTGGGACCGCGCCAAAGTTTGGTGGGTTCTGAAGAAGGCGAAGGAACAATTTACAAAAGGATGACTCCATATGGGCTATTTTTCCCTCTAACGATGTAAAAACACCTCATGCTTTTTGACGACCTCAACTCGACCTGTTTCATAATGGGTCGAAAGTTGTCAAATCGACCCATTCAAAAAGTGCTAAAAAATAAGCACTTTAAAAGATGGCTCCCGGAGTAGGACTCGAACCTACAACCCTCCCGTTACAAGTATCCCTCAAGTTTCCTTAAGGCTTGGACTATATCATCTCCGGTCACTTTCAACTACGGAGCCAGGCGCTTCCTCTATTCGGGCGAATAGAGTACGAACATAAAGTTCTAGTCTCTGCACCTTGCCAACCTTTCGGCTGGCCTTGGCTCAGGGTTGCCTTACCATCACTGGGTTAGGGTTCCCTGAATTCACCTGGTTTATCACGCACCTGTTTCCAAATGCGGCTGCCTTGCTGACAGCGGGATGCTCCACCATTGAGCTATCCGGGAATTAAATTTAGTTTAATATCCTATCACTCTCGTGGATTAATTGCAAGTTAGTTTGGGAGAGTTTTGGTTTCCTTCTCTTGAGCAGAGTAATCTAAAAATGTAGACTGTTAAGAATCCTAATGTCTACCGATCTTCATAGCAATTCCCAACCTTCGCGCTCTTTGGTTTTAAAAGAGTTGTTTTTGTTTTTTTTTCGGTTTGGAGCCACCGCGTTTGGCGGGCCGGCCGCGCATATTGCCATGATGGAACAGGAACTGGTGCGCAAACGGAAATGGATTTCCTCTGACCAATACCTTGATTTCTTAGGCGCAACCAACCTCATTCCCGGTCCTAACTCAACTGAGATGGCGCTCCATATCGGGCAGCACAGGGCCGGGTGGCAAGGACTGTTGGTGGCAGGAATCTCCTTTGTGTTTCCCGCTGCCGCAATCACGCTGGGTTGCGCTTGGTTTTATGTCCATTTTTCTGCTTTGCCGCAAACCGCAGCGCTCTTTTATGGAATTAAGCCGGTGGTGATCAGTATTATGATGCAGGCGCTTTGGAGTTTGTCTAAAAGCGCTGTGAAGTCCAAATTTTTGGCCGGGTTGGGTTTGGCAGCGGTTTTTTTTAACGGCATGGGAGGCGGCGAGCTGCTCGTGCTTTTGTGCGCAGGCACGGTTTCGCTCACAGCCTATTGGATTGAAACCAAACAAGGGCCAAAGACTGCTGGATCAAGTCTGGCTGCTCTGCCTGGAATAAAGGTTTTTGCTGTTACCGGGGGCGCAACCTCGGCAGTGGTAGCTGTGGGGCTTTTACCCCTGTTCCTATTTTTTCTGAAAGTCGGATCCGTGCTCTACGGCAGCGGTTATGTACTGCTCGCATTTCTGCGCGGGGATTTGGTGGACCATTGGCACTGGCTCTCCGAGTCCCAACTCTTGGACGCTTTTGCTGTTGGCCAGATCACGCCGGGACCAGGGTTCACTACCGCCACTTTTATCGGCTACCTCTTAGGCGGGGTGAAAGGCGCGACGCTCTCTACAGTGGGTATTTTCTTGCCCGCGTTTTTCTTCGTTTCGATTAGCGGTCCGTTAATCCCAAAAATAAGAAAAATTCCGGCTGCGGGCGCTTTTTTAGATGGAGTGGTGGTCGCTTCCTTAGCATTGATGGCGGTGGTAACAACCCTATTGATGAAATCTGCATTGATCGATCTGCCGGCCTTAGCCTTGACTGCCATGAGCCTGGCGCTGTTGCTGCGTTATAAAATTAACTCTTCCTGGCTCGTTTTGTTTGGAGGAGTAATTGGTCTCCTTTTAAAAGGGTAATGCAATTATTGCGCGGACAAAGAATTAAGTTCAGTTAATAAAGTTTGCGCTTCAACGGCTAAGGGACTTTTGGGATATTTTTCAATAAATTTGGTCAGCGATTCATTGGCTTGCGGCCATTTTTCTGCTTTTAAAAGGTCCACCCCTTCAGCAAAAACATTTAACTCTTCTACCCGCACTTTTGCGCTCGTGTTCTTGCTCTTAGGTTTTGGCGGCGGCCAGTAGCAATAGGTTGGCGGACGGGCGGAATCGTCGTTAAGTCCGCGTACAGAAGCTACCGACTTTCCTTGGTGCACGGTCTTCCTGGAATCCAAAATTAATTGATAGAGGCGCGCTGCTTTTTCGCGCACGGTTTTAGGGTTGGCGACCTCGCTATGAGCGTATGGCGTCTTTCCCGGCCAGCTTAATAGTGCCATAAATAAGAACGGTAGGATAAAGCGTGCAATTTTGTTCATGGTGGATCCTCCTATACTTCTATCTGGTCTTTGATGTTGTTTGTAAGTGAAATTGAATATATTCCAAAGATTTCTGTACGTGGCTTTGAGCGTTAAAACGGGAACTGTGAACATAGCGAATCGTTCCTTGCGGATCAATTACGTAGGTAACGCGCAAGGGCAAAAGGCCTAAGAGCCAATTCGCCTCGTATTTTTTGCGTACGCTTTTGTCCGCATCGCTTAAAAGCGGAAAAGGAAGTTGATGCGTTTGGGCAAAAGATTGGTGAGTAGAGACCGAGTCCGAACTGATCCCTAGAATTTCCACGGGCGTTGTTCCCAACTGCGCGCGCGCGTCACGGAAAAAACAGGACTGGCGGGTACAAACCGGAGTGAAATCTTTGGGGTAGAAGTAGAGGATTACCCACTTTTGGGATTGATAGCTTTTTAAAGCCACTTCTCCGCCTTGGTGCGAGGTCAGCGTGAAGTCCGGGGCCGCGTCTCCGATTTTAAGCATGCGTTGTTCTCCAGAGTAAGTTTAGATATTCTAAGCAGCAGCTATTATATCATTTAAAGCCGTTCTGTAATCTATTTCTAAAGGGTTTCTGATAAAAGAGTGATAAAAATTGACACTATTTTCTTGATAAGATAAAATCTTTAAATATGTTCGTGTACCTCAATTTTTGTTAGAGGATGAGAATTATGGTTAGGGAAGTTAAAAAGATCGCGGTTGTTCCCGGCGATGGGATCGGCCGGGAGGTAATCAGTGAAGGGCTCAAGGTCTTAAAAAAACTCGAACCAAACTTGAGCGCGGAATTTTGTCTTTTAGACTTGGATTTGGGCGCGGACGCCTATTTGCGAACTCATGAGGCAATGCCTGATTCCGTTTGGAAAGAAATATTGGGCGCGGACGCCATCTATTTGGGCGCGGTGGGCGACCCCCGCGTGCCCCCTGGAATATTAGAGAGAGAGGTCTTGCTGCGCATACGGTTTGATTTAGACCTCTACATCAATTTAAGGCCCTGCGAAATGTATGCAGGCGCTTTTACCCCGCTCAAACATAAGTCTGCCTCTGATATCCGATTTACTGTTGTTAGGGAAAACACCGAAAGCGTTTATACCGGAGTGGGCGGCGTGTTTAAAAAGGGGACCGCGGAAGAAGTGGCCATACAGGAAGACGTGAACACTCGCAAAGGCGTGGAGCGCGCAGTGCGCTACGCTTACGAACTGTGCGCAGCGCGCGCGGGTAAACGCGAGTTGACTTTAGTGGACAAAGCTAACGTGCTTACTTATGCGCACCAGTTGTGGCGGCGGGTGTTTAGCGAAGTGGGTCAAGAGTACCCCCAAATAAAACAAAGCGCGCTTTACGTGGACGCTTGCGCCATGGATTTTGTCCGCAGGCCAGAACGCTTTGACGTCATTGTGACCAACAACATTTTTGGCGACATTTTAACAGATTTAGGCGCAGTAATCTCCGGAGGTTTAGGGTTGTCGGCAAGCGCTAATTTAAGGCCTTTGGCGCCGGAAAAGACGGTTAGCCGTTGTTGGGGAATGTTTGAGCCCGTGCACGGTTCCGCCCCGGACATTGCCGGTAAAGGGTTGGCTAACCCGTTAGCAGCGATTCTAGCTTTGAAAATGCTTTTAGAAGCCATGAACGAAAAAAGCGCTGCGCAAAAAATTGAGCAGGCAGTGGCAAAAGTGACGGCTGGAGGAAAGATTTTTAAACCGGAAAGTACCGATACTTCTATCTCCACTTCGGCTATTGGTGACTTGGTTGTAAGTTCGTTATAGTTCTTTAATGCAAATCAAGGTCCGCCGTTACCGTTTGTTCTCTACCCTCGTAGCGGCATTTTTTTTGGCCGCGCTTTGCACTTATGCAATTAAAACCTTTTGGCCTTCCTCAGAATCAGAACAACCCTCAACGGTAAAGGCAGGCGTTGAACGTTCCCCATATTCGCCCAAGAGCCATGGTTTTAAGCTCGGCGCCGGCGAACTTTTTGTGCAGCCGCTGCATGCATCGATCTATCCTGCTAAGGTAGAACGCCGGTGGACTGTTTCACCGCTCGATTTACGCAAAGACCCTTTGGTCTCTCTGCCCGTAAAACCAGAACCTAAAGTTGCCCGCGCCTTGCGCATCGCCTTAACTTTTGACGACGGGCCGCACCCTTACTTTACCGAAAAACTGTTGCAAACGCTTAAAGCCGAAAACGTGCCGGCCACCTTTTTTGTGGTTGGCAAACAAGTGGAACTTTATCCTGGCCTTGTAAAAGAAATTTTTAGTCAGGGTCATGAGGTCGCAAACCATACCTATAGCCATCGCGACATTCGCCGGTTAACTACGCCGGAAATTGAGACCGAGTTAGATCAAACCGATCTCAAGGTTTACGCCATTACCCATCAAAGAACAAAGTATTTTCGACCGCCGGGCGGACAATACGACCAAAGGTCTTACGCCGCTGTTCGCGATAAAGGCTATGAAATGGTTCTTTGGACCAGTATCCCGGAAGATCATTTGAATCCTCCGGTCCGGTTGATTTATGAGCGCGTGCTTAAAACAGCGCGCAACAACGGCATAGTTTTGCTCCATTCCGGCGTGCGCAACACTCTGCAAGCTTTACCCGAACTGATCGTTGCTCTGCGCAAGCGCGGTTTTACTTTTGTGCGGATGTCTGATATGAACCAGGAAGATTTTCATAAACTGGTCCGCTATCCCCGCCCTCTTGACTCTGGTCCTAAAGTGTCCAGCCTTTCCCAACAGTAGAGGAGCCTGATCATGTTAAAAAAGGTTCTGTTCTTACTGCTGTTGGCCTTAAGTTTTATAACGGCTGCAATTTTGTTTGTTGTCCGTCCTGGGTTGGGTCGGGACAATCACCCTAAATTGGTTACCATTTTGCCCGGCGCCGGGTGCGCCAGCATCGCTGCAAAATTAAAAAAAGAGGGGATTATCCATTCCCGATACGCTTTTTTAGCTTTAGCATACGTTTCCGGCAGCGCGCATTCCTTACAGATTGGCACCTATCTTGTAGAGCGAAACCATTACCTTAAAATTATTAACCTTA